>JBBTRE010000030.1:0-1457 GCA_038065375.1 Patescibacteria group bacterium
AATTTTAACAAAAAAAGCCGCCTCTTACCAAGGCGGATTCTTAATTAACCAATTCCGCGGTTCTCCCTTGTGATGCCAGGCGCCGCAAGAACACGGTCCCTCAAAAACATCGCAGGGTTGCCCGCCATTGTGGGCAATCGGCGCGCTTTTCAGGTGAGCATCCATCAATGAAAGATCCAGGACGGGTTTCCCGTGATACAAAACCGTGCAACAGGCCACCAACTCCTCATAAGTAGCGTGCCGATGCTGATCAGGATTCTTTTCCAGATCTTTCAGAACATCTTCCTGAAACCGGTCGGCCATTTGCCTCCTCCTTCTCTGCAAAGCTCTAAAGTTCTAAGAGAATTATAGCAGAATCTCCACAATCTAAAAACCGCCGGTGGCGGTTTTTAGATTGTGGACCTAGGGAGAACAAGGCCTCGAGTACTCGGCTCGAACATCTTCGCCGCACCCCGACCCCCGTCTCGGACACCTTCTGGTTTCCGAGAGCCTTCCAACACGGGGTGCGGCTGTTCGATTCTCGGGAATTCAAAAAGCGCCGATTTAGTGCTTTTTGAAATTCGTGGACCTAGGGAGAATCGAACTCCCCCCTCCTCGTTGCAAACGAGGCGTTCTACCACTGAACTATAGGCCCGATGCGGAGGAGGAAGTGGGATTTGCGCTTCGGCTTGTGCTGGATAGCCCCAAGCCTCG
The DNA here is from genome assembly GCA_038065375.1 of Patescibacteria group bacterium. Lineage (GTDB taxonomy): Bacteria > Patescibacteriota > Minisyncoccia > UBA6257 > WO2-44-18 > JAUSKF01. The sequence continues at coordinate 694 of JBBTRE010000030.1, forward strand.
CCGAACCATTCGCAGTACCCCGGCCCCCAGTCGGACACCTTCGGTTTCCAAATCCTTCCTGATCGGGGTACTGCTCGGTTCGAACCCCAGCCAGAAAATTCCGTGCCGCCGCAAGGGCGGTTCGGAATTTTGCGGAGGAGGAAGGATTCGAACCTTCGATACCCTTTCGGGCATACCGCATTTCGAGTGCGGCCCATTCGGCCTCTCTGGCACTCCTCCATCATTAGCCTCCCTAGCAAAACGCCCGGTTATTCACCAGGCGTTCTGCCTTATATTTGTTAAGGCCTTAACAAATACTACTTCGCGTTGGGGAGGATTCTGAACATCTTGGTTCCGCAAACTTCGCAAGCTCCAGTCGCAGCCCTTCGAGGTTTGCCCCCTTTTCCAGCCATGGGCACTTCCTGGGCATTCAGCATTTTGCGATCTTTCGCTTTGCACTTAACGCAATAGCCAGTATATTCCATTTAAATGAGATTATTTAAAGTTTTGGACCTTTTAAGCTCAAATAAGCTTATGCCTGTAATTGTAGCATATTTATCAAATTTAAGCTAGATTAAGGGAAAAGCGCTGTTTAGCATGCCCTCGTAGTTCAATGGTTAGAACGACTCACTCCTAACGAGTAAATTGAGGTTCGATTCCTCGCGAGGGCACAAATTTTGACTTAATTTACGTCAAAATATACAATACTTTCAACGCGCCTTCAGACCACCCCAGCGCTAAGCGCGCTCGGGCCTATAGTAAAACGGTATTACGCTCCCATGGCA
>JBBTRE010000031.1:0-7217 GCA_038065375.1 Patescibacteria group bacterium
AGCCATCACCTTCAGGCGCCACCAACAATCTCTCTAAGTCGTCTAGCTCAACTAAATCAATTTGTCGTTGTGGAATTTTTGGCAGTTCAATTTTATCGGGCGCCACCACGTCGTAATCTTTTTTAATCAGGTATTTCAAAAAATTCCGGATGGCGATTACGTAATAAGTTTGGGTAACTTTTTTTAAACCCTCTTTGCGGGCTAAAGCCAAACGAAAATCTTTTATATTCTCCAACGTCAGATCATTGATTGATCGCACCTTTTGGGAATCGAAAAACGCCCTAAGATAACGCTCGTAATTCTCCCGGGTTTTCGGGGAGCGGTTCTTCTCAATCTCCAGATAATCCAGATAATCCTTTAAAAATTTGTCTACTTCTGACATCACTTTAATTATACCAAGTGTCGCACAATGACGCCCCGTTCAATCATTGAGATCCTCAATCCTTTGTCATTGCGATCCGCCAGTCGGCGGAGAAGCAATCCTACCTTAAAGCCATTTATATATAACTATTTTGTGAGATTGCCGCGCTTCACTCGCAATGACGTGTCGCACATTATTTATTGGGAATAAAAAAATCCCTCGGAGCGCGCTCCGAGGGGTACCGCAGACAGGCGTGTGGGCAAGGCCGCTTGGGCCCCATTTCGTGGACCCACCGCTTTCAAATGCCTGTTGGGGTATTGTAGCATACCTATTGAATCTGTCAAGGGGGGGGTCAAAGTTTGCGAAAAACACGTTTTTCTGACATAATTCGGGCAATAACGAATCAATGACTAAAAGACCGCCAATTGTCGTAATAATGGGAAGCGTAGACCACGGCAAGACCACGCTGTTGGACTATATCCGCAAAGCTAATGTCGCCGCCAAAGAGGCCGGTGGTATTACCCAATCCGTTGGCGCGTATGAAATTGCTCACCCTTCGACGGGCTCAGGGCAAGCGCAGAAGATTACTTTCATTGATACTCCCGGCCACGAGGCGTTTTCCAAAATGAAAACTCGCGGTGCCAATATCGCCGACATCGCGATCTTGGTGGTAGCCACCGACGATAGCGTCCAGCCGCAAACTAAGGAGGCCATTAAGATCATTCAGGAATCCAAGACTCCGATGATCGTCGCCATCAACAAAATTGATAAAGTAGCCGAGACCGAAAAAGTAAAAAATGATCTGATGCAGGCCGGCGTGATGCTGGAGGGCTATGGCGGCAATATCACCAACCAAGCCATCTCCGCGAAAACCGGCGAGGGAGTCAATGAATTGCTGGATCTGATTTTACTGACCGCCGATATGGAAACTCTGGAATACGATCCGGCAGCGCCGGCCGGTGGCTTCGTTTTGGAATCAAAGCTGGATCGCCGCCGGGGAATCGTAACCACAGTGATTTTAAAAAACGGCACCTTGAATCATGGCGATGAAATCAATGTCGGAACGCATCTCGGCAAAGTAAAAATCCTGGAAAATTTCCTGGGAGAAAATGTTAAATCCCTAACGCCATCAGCTCCGGCGATTATCATGGGATTTGAGACTCTACCGAGTGTCGGCGCGGAATTTTATGTCGGGAAATCTACGGCCAGCCAAGAAAAAGTCCGGTTGGAAAATAAACCGGCAATTTTGACTCAGGAAAAAGAAGGAACGGTGCGCTTGGTTTTGAAAGCGGACGTATCCGGATCGCTGGAGGCGCTGTCCGAAATCATTAAGCATCTACCGATTAAACCGAAGCAAAAATTGGAAATAGTCAGCGAGGGCGTCGGCGATATCACTGACGGCGACATCAAACACGCTATGTCTACCAGAGCGATCGTGATTGGCTTCCGCACACGGATGATCCCGGCGGCCGCTACCCTGGCCAGAGCGCATGGTATCAAGGTAGTGGAGTCGGAAATCATTTACGACCTGATTAAAACTATCCAAGAAACGCTGGCGGCGTTGGATAAAAAGGCCCCGAAAGGGAAATTGGAAATCTTGGCCGTCTTCAGCAAAAAAGGAACCAAGCAGGTTATCGGTGGAAAAGTAACTGAGGGACAGATTTTGAACAATGCTATTCTGGAAGCAGAGCGGGGCGGCGTAGTGGTTGGAAGCGGGAAAATCGTGAATCTCCAACAGGCCAAGCGCGACGTAAAAACCGTGGAGGCGGGGTTGGAATGCGGTTTGATATTTGATTGCGACAAAGAAATTAAAGTTGGCGACGTCTTGATGGGTTACTAAAAACATGAACCACAGACCGGAAAGAGTTAGTGGCCTGATCATGGCCGAATTAGGAAAGTTAATCCTAAAGGAAATTGAAACGCCTGGGGCGCTCGCCACGATCACGGAAGTGGACGTAGACGGCGACCTTATGCGCGCGATCGTCAAAGTCAGCGTCTATCCAACCGAAAGATCGGAGGAAGTGAAAAAGATGCTGGACAAAGTCCGCTCCGAGCTACAGTGGCAGCTGCTGAAAAAGATGAACATCCGACCGATGCCCAGAATTGAATTTGAAATTGATTACGGGCAGGACTACGCGGCCAAGATAGAAAAGAGACTACTGGAAAGCGAAGGAAAATAAAAACAGGCCGGTTGGCCTGTTTTTATTTTTGTGCCCGGGGTCGGACTCGAACCGACAAGCCCTTGCGGGCGGAGGATCTTAAGTCCTCTGCGTCTGCCATTTCGCCACCCGGGCGTTGTTTTGTCAATACCTGAGGCCACGGTGGAATCGAACCCGCTCATAGCGGTTTTGTCGTAGCTCCACTAGATCTCGCGAAGCGAGACAGACCGCCGCCTCCTGAGGCCTGGGGGAGAATCGAACTCCCGCGTATCTCTTTTGCAGAGAGATGCCTTACCACTTGGCTACCAGGCCGTATTTCTTTTTTAAGATTTCTCTCTGCTGATGACTCTTCAAAAATCTTTCCCGCCTTACTGCCTCGCCTCTTGAATTATATAACTCATATCCTAAAAGTTTCCAAGGTCGCTGACTCTTCGTGGAACGAACACGTCCAGAATTATGAAGTTTGAGACGATTTTCTATATCCTCCGTTGAGCCGATATATAAGTCGTTATTCTTTTGACTATTCAAGAAATAAACTGAATACATCGGTGTTTTGTCTCGCTACGCGAGATCTGGCATAGCCAGACAGACAGCCGCCTTCCCACTTGTCGTAGCTACGCTAGATCTGGCGAAGCCATGAGCTATGGCGCCACTGCGACCATTATTGCCTCAAATCGGACTTTTTTCAATCCCGCTCTTTATGCAAAACTGCCAACGCTAGCGAGGCGGTGAGAATAGAAACGTCTCGAAAAGTGATCAAAAAAACACTGAAATCGGAAAAAATAATCCCCGCCATCGTAGCCGCCGAAAGTAGCGCCGGATAAAAAATCCGCCAACCGGAAAGCAGCCATAAACCAAGAATAATCTCATAAACAGAAAACATGGGTAATAAAGTTTCGCCGGGGATAATATTGGTCATAAATGAAGGCAAAAATCCGATCCAAGCGTCGGGAATCACAAACCCGCTAATCGCGGCATACAAAAAAGTGAAGGCAATCCCAACCCGCAATAACCAAGAAACTAAATTTAGTTTTTCCATAAAATTATTGTAACAAACTCCACACCGGGAAAATAAAATCCCCTGCTGTGCCGTGGCTCAGCAGGGGTAAGTTTCTCACTTCTTAGATTCGGAGTACTCCGCAACTAGCTCGGCTTTCGTCCAAACAAGAGCAAGCCAATAATCGACTCCGGCATCGTCGTTGCTGTAAGAGCACGAAACTGGTGAACAAAGGTAGATTTGACTGCCTTTTGTCAGGCAGGCCACGCGGCCGACCCTCTGATCAAATCCCCACTGGGATTCGTTTCGGTTTCCATGATGTGGGTAGTATATCAACTTCTGAACATCCGACTCTGTAACGCCGGGTGGAAGGTTGTCAAAAGCTTCTTCCAGCGCCGCGCTGCCGATTTCCTCATCAAGTCTGAGGCCGTTATCTCCCCAAAAGGAACAGAGAAGCTTACAATAGCGCGCCTCACCCCCCGTTACAAAATCTAACACCTTGAATTCGGGTGGGGACCCGGTGGAGATCTCCGTCAGAGCATCAAACTGCTCCGCCTTCGCCGCCCGCCATTTCCAGAACATCCCCGCCCCGATTACCGCCGCCACGATCGCGGCCGCAATGCCGATGCTCTTGAGAATACGGCGGTTCTTAGCGCGCGTGCCGGGCAAGTGGAACTCCAACCAGTATCCAATCACGCGCTGACTACAGCCGTACTGGATCTCCCAACCCGCTCTTTCGAAATGCGCGGCGATTAACGCTGCCGCTTTTTCCACTTCCGGCAATAGGTCGTTACCGCCCGATGACTCAACGTAAAACAACCGCTTGCCGCCCGTCTTGAGAGCATTGGAGATCTTCACCGATTCTTGCTGAAAAAGTTTTCCAACAATTTCCGCTTTCAGCTTCTTGCGCGCCTCCTCCGCTTCCACTGGCGTAGTCGGACTCGAATCAATCATGTCTTTCTCGTCACCCATCGCTTTCTCCTTGAAATGAGTTGTGAATTAACCGCAAAGACTTTAACAAAATATTCCTGATTTGTCAATGCGGTTTTGTGTATTATCTAACGGTCGTTAGTTACTCCACAAAATATTCACGAGTAACTAAAAACCGCTCTCAACGAGCGGCTTTTAGTTCAATACGACGACTTCGGCAGTATTGATACCGAACTTGCGGGCAGATTCCCGATCCGGCATCCAAATGTCCATACGATCCTGGAAGCGACGGTTCATGCGGTCTTCAACTACGAAAACCTTTTCACCGAACAATTCCGGAATCTTAACTCGGGTATACATAGGCAACGCGTTGGTCGCCACGATACCATCCCGAACATGAGTACCTGCCGCCGTAATAAACGGGGTGTCGTCAGTCTGGTCGGGAGTGGAAGAATAAGCGGTGATATGCAATTGCATACGCTTAATTCCCTCTTCCATCGGCGATTTGGCCACCAAGGTCGTAACCTCAGTGTTTCCCTCAATTACTGCCTGATTTAAGGCATTGGCCGGTAAGACCGGCGCGATAGAGGAAATGTTGGCCAATAAAGCCAAAGATAGAGCTCCGTTAACCATTTTAGGGTAGAAATTGGTCATATGGGTGTATAAAAAATATCCCTTCCGGGATGTCCTCATACCGGGCTATTCTAGCATATAACTATATACTTTGTCAAGTGGTGTCTAGCTTGACAAGATAGGCCTAAATATGCTAAAATTACGCCAGTTCACGTGGAATCAACCCTGTTCAATCAACCCAAATAAGGAGACGGGAAATGAGCCCAGAAATGAAGAAGCTTTCCGAGAGTCCCCTGCTTACCAGTAAGGATAAGGAGTTGATTCTCCAGCAGTGCGATAATCAGGGCACAACTTCCCCGGAGCAGATTCTCGGATTTGCGCTCGCCTATGCGGACGCGAAGCAGACGATGGAATCCGGAATGATCAGGTTCGGTTCGGACGCTCTCCTCTTCGCGCCCATGGTCTTGGAAACCAAGATCAAGGAATGGGCAAAGCTGATCGAACCGCGTAACGAGGGCGGATTCCGGAAAATCCCCGTGGTTTTCCGGAGTGGCAACTCGGGCGTGTTCCTGTACCTGGTTGTGCACATAATGGATCGGTTTTACTCCCAGTACATCGCTATCGGCAAAGTAACTCCAGAAGAGATGTATCGCTGGTTTGAGGTGATCCATCCCTTTGAGGATGGCAACGGACGCCTCGGCCATCTGCTCTGGGCGATGGCCACAAAGGCCAAAACCGGAGAGTGGCCGGAGACGCTCCCACCTGAGCCGGACTGGATGAAATAACAAAGCCCCTGCGCGTAACGCGCAGGGGCTTTTTTTAACTCATTGTTTTCATGAAAGCGCGAACTCGCTCGTCAAACATAATGTCTTCCGGTTTGAGTTCGTTCGCCAGCACCAAACCCGGAAGAGAAGTGGATCGACTCAAGGCCACGTAGGCCTGCCCGTGGGCGAAAGTGCCGCCGGTAAAATCGATCGCCACGTTTTCAAAAGTCTGACCCTGGCTCTTGTGAATCGTAATCGCCCAAGCGGGACGAATCGGGTATTGAGTGAAAGAACCGGTGATTTCCCGCTTCATCACTTTCAAAACGGGATCATACGACTGCCGAACCGTTTCCCACTTGTGCTGGTTCACCCCGACAATGCCATGCCGGGAAAGTTCAACGTTCACCTGGCCGGGACCGAAACCGACAACGGTCCCGATGTCGCCGTTCACCCAACGCTTATCGCGATCGTTGTTCAAGAGCATTACCCGCGCGCCGATCTTGAGAACCAGATTTTCCTCGGCAGGTGTCCGCTCTCTGGGGAAACGCCCGAAAAGCACGGCGCGGAGATTTTCCTCTTTGCCGGCAAGCTCGGCCATCTTCGTGGTATTAATTTCATCCACGATTTTGTTCCTAGTTGCGAGATAGATGTGGCTGGGGTATTTAGCCCGCTCAAAGATGGAATCATGCCGGTTATTCAACACCCGCAGATCTTTCTCTTTGGCCTCTCCGGTGCGGATCAAGTTCAGCACCTTCACCAGCTTCGGGTCTTTCTGCCGGAAAACTTTCTGAAGCTCCACGCCCGCCATCTGTAAATCAGCATAGCAGTGGGAGTCAAAGAAATACGGACCGGGATACTGGTTGGAGAAAAATTCCTGCTCCTCTTCGGTGACTACCGGAGGAAGCTGGCAGATGTCCCCCACCATAATCAGCTGGATGCCACCCATCGGCGCGCCTTCAACTTTCCCGTTTAACTGCAGAAATTTATTCATGCAGTCCAACAGGTCAGCGCGGACCATGGAAACTTCGTCCAGCAAAATCGCGTCAATGTATTTGAAGGTCATCGCCCAGGGGGCGTAAACCCGCTCAATGTCTTTCACCTGCATACGCGGCATAATCCGCATCGCCGAATGGACAGTCTGCCCACCAACATTGATCGCCGCGATGCCGGTAGAACCCAGCACCAGAACTTTCTTCTTGGTGGTCGCCAGAAAATACTTGCTAAGAGTAGACTTCCCCGTCCCGGCCTTGCCGGTCAAAAAAACGTTTCTTCCTTTTTCCATCAGCTCAAGAGCGTTCTTCCGTTCCTTGTCCAGAACGAGATTTTTCACAGCGACCCTCCTATTGGTTGTTTTGTAAAGGTACGGCGAGATTATACACGAAAAATCATGGAAAGTCCAGAGTGCCCGGGGCGAGAGTCGAACTCGCATGCCT
>JBBTRE010000032.1:0-3565 GCA_038065375.1 Patescibacteria group bacterium
AAAAAGCCCTATCAAAGATGAAAAGCGGAATGCGCCGACCTTGTTGCTGGGCCGGCTGTCCGCATCGTTGAAATAAGAGATGTAGATATATCCAGCATGTCGTTGTAGAATGATTCTAATAACCACAATTATGCCTTACGCTAAGCTTCATCTTTATTTTCTATTTTTCCTCCTCGCAGCCGCGTTTCTGGTGGTATTTTTGGTCGTTAAACCGTTTTTTGGCCCGCTCATTCTTGCGATGGTTTTCGCCTTTCTATTTCAGCCGTTGTATAAAAAGCTCCTGAGTTTTCTACGGGCGCGCGAAAGCTTGGCGGCGCTTGCCACGACTATTATCGCGGTAATTTTGATAGTAATGCCCGTCATATTCCTAGGATTTCAAATTTTTAAAGAGTCCAGTCAGCTTTACTATGCTATCGCTAACGGTGATGGAAACGGCTTTATCGCGCTGATTGAGAATGCGCTGACTCGCGCCGGCGATATTTTGCCAATTCCCGAGAGCTTTGAAATCAACTTCAGCCAATATTTGAGGCAGGGATTAGACGCGATAGCGCATAATTTAGGATCTATTTTCGCGAGTGTTACTAAGTTTACTTTGCATCTTTTTGTTTTTCTCATAGCATTTTACTTCCTATTGAAAGACGGTTATAAACTGAAGGATTACTTTGTTGAATTAAGTCCTCTTGCTGATAATGACGATGAATTTATTGTCTCCCGCCTGAAATTAGCCGTATCGTCTGTCGTAAAGGGCAGTCTTTCCATCGGGCTGATTCAGGGAATGCTGACCGGTATCGGTTTCGCGCTGTTCGGGGTTCCAAACGCGGTGATCTGGGGCAGCGTAGCCGCGATCACCTCCCTGATTCCCAGTATAGGCACGGCCCTAGTGATCATTCCGGCCATTATATTTTTGTTTTTTTCCGGAGATACGATTAGTGGCATAGGACTTTTGGTGTGGGGTTTAACCGCAGTGGGACTGATAGATAATTTACTGGGACCGAAACTTGTTGGCCGAGGCATGCGATTGCATCCGCTCGCGGTTTTTGTTGCTGTGTTGGGCGGCTTGGCTTTTTTCGGACCATTGGGCTTTTTATTGGGCCCTCTTTCGGTGAGCCTGTGTCTCGCGTTGGTTGAAATTTATTTTTCCATGAAACCAGAAGAAAAAGACTTCAATCGTCCTGAATAAAACTATGCCCATTCAACAAGTTCAGGGTAAACAAAAAATAACAACTCGTGTATTTATCTGCGCATCGGTTCTTTTTGGAATATTTGGGATACTGGGGATTTTGACGTCGCCCGCTAGTGGTGTAGACGCGGAGGGTTCGGATCTGAATAAAATGTTCATGAAATTGTTGATGGCAACCGTATTTATTATCTTGCCTTCGTTTGCATTGAGTGTTGCCAATAAGTACCTAAACGGGAAATCTTAGCCCTAAACCGGGAATAAAAAACGCCCTTATTTTACGGGGCGTTTGAGAAAGTGGGCTCTTTTATAACCGAGGTAGGGGACCCAATGTTCCCTCAATGACTTTGCCAGCTCGCCGATGAATTCTCTACAGAGCTGGTTGAATGGGATGCTTTGTGTGGCTGGCGAATTCTTTCTCCACCTACTGATAATGCCGCGCACAATCGGTTTGTCTATGTAGATCGTCCGGCATTCACCGCAAAAAAAGATCGGAAGTTGAAGCCGGTACATGGAATACCTGATGAACATCGGGTTGAGAGTGCCAGCTTTCTTGTTGCACTCGGGGCAATACAGGTCGTAATCGGTATTTTTCGGCACAGTTCCACCTTCTTTCTTGTGAGAACTTCCGTTATCTAAGCATAGGTCGGCTTTAACGCCTATGGTAATCTATGATTACCATGAAAAAGATATTGCCACTAACCATAATTGTTTTGATAATAGCCGGGCTTGGCGCGTGGTGGCTGGCAAGCAGAAATGATGCAGGCATGGGAGAAATCCCAACATCAGCGGACAACGCGCCTCCGGGGAGTATTCATAACTTGCCGGTGCCTGCCGCGGTATCCGCGGTACGTTCGCTCGTTGCCCGCGAACTTGGCATTAGTGAGGGGGTGGTGATTGTGATGACTGCTTATGAAAGAGAGTGGTCTGATGGTTGTCTTGGTCTTGCCGGAAAAGATGAATTTTGTACACAAGCGATCGTGCCCGGTTATGAAGTGACAGTTCAAGCTCAAGGTAAAGAGCGCGTTTATCGCACTAATGCCACCGGGTCAGCCATAAGAAGGGAGAGATAATTATTAAATGAAACGAGGCGGTTATCTGCTATATATATTCTTATTTGCCCTTCTGTTAATACTTGGTTTTGTATTTCGGGAGCGACTGGGGGCGCAGTTGAGATTTTTGAGAGCGGAATTTTTTCCCTGCAAGGCCCCGATCACCTATTCAATCGGGGCATTTGACGCGCGATTTGGAATATCCAAAGCCAATTTTTTAAACGCCATACAGGAAGCGGAGGCAATTTGGGAAAATCCGATAGATAAAGAGCTATTTTCTTATGCTTCGGATGGGCATTTACTGGTCAATCTGGTCTATGACTATCGCCAGAATACAACTCAAACATTGCAAGAATTAGAATCCAAAGTAGACCAAAGCAGGGCTTCTTATGAAGAACTCCAGAGCAAATATGAATCAATGACCGCTCAACTCGCGCTCAATAAAAGCGCGCTTGAGTCTCGCGCTGTGGCTTTTGAATTGCGGAAAAGGACTTACGAAACTGATGTGAGGCGCGCCAATCGGCAAAGGCGTGTTTCTAAAGAAGAAGATAGCCGTTTAAGAGCGGAAGGGGAGTATCTTGAGTATGAGGCGACGGTTCTCAATGAGATGCGGGCCGATTTAAAGAAACAGGTAGAAGATATTAATCTTCTCGCCAAAACTCTCAACGATCTGGCAAGCGCGCTTAATCTTAATGTTGACAGATATAATGACGTAGGAGGTTCTTTAGGCGGAGATTTTACTCAAGGGGTGTATGAGAGTCATGGAGCGGGCGGGATTGAGAGCATCACCGTATTCCAGTATGACTCCTATGCAAAACTGGTGCGCGTTTTAGCGCATGAGTTGGGGCACACCCTCTCCCTTGAGCATATTGATAATCCGGATGCGATTATGTATCGGTTTAATCAGGGAGATAATGACACGCTTACAGCCGTTGATCTTCTCGCGCTTAAAACCCGTTGCGGAATTAAATAAGATGTTAAATTTCTTCAGCGCTCCCTTTATCACACTTTTGATTTATCTTGCTGTGTCCGCGCCTGCATACGCCTTGGTTCGGGATATAGTTTTTCCGGTAGCGGGGAAGGCGAGTTTTCGCGATGATTTTCACGAACCCCGCGGCGTTGACGGCACGCGCGAACATTTAGGAATTGATATTATCGCCGACAAGATGACGCCCATCGTTGCCGCGGTGGATGGCACTGTGACCTATGTCGCCATTCCTCAACCGAGTTGGGGCTACTCAATTACTATCCGCGACAGCGAATTTTATCAGTATAGGTATCTTCATATCAATAATGACCCCCCGTGTACGGAGGATGGACTTGGACGTCCGGAAAA
>JBBTRE010000033.1:0-3210 GCA_038065375.1 Patescibacteria group bacterium
ATTGCCGGTTTGCACCGCCAGCAAGATGTCGTGGTATTGAGCGTCTTCGTGTTTCAAATAATGGATGTCGTGAGTGGCGACCAGCGGGATGCCGGTTTTTTTAGAAAGTTCAACAATGCCGTGGTGTACTTTTACTGTTTCTTTGATTCCCGGATGATGGCCTGTTTCCAGGAAAAACTTTCCTTTGCCGAAAATACTTTCGTAATCCAGCGCGACCCGTTCCGCTTCGGCTAGTTGGTTATTCAAAATGTTGCGGCCGACTTCTCCTGATAAACAGGCCGAGAGAGCAATTAATCCTTCGCTGTGCTGGCGGAGGAAAGTTTTGTTGATGCGGGGCTTATAATAGAAACCCTCCAAGTTCGCGTGAGTAATAAGTTTCAAAAGATTTTTCCAGCCGGTTTCGTTTTGGCAGAGCAGAATCATGTGGAAGTACCGGTCGGTGGTGTTCTCTTTTTCCGGCATGATGTAGGCCTCCACGCCGATAATCGGTTTGATGCCAGCGGCTTTGGCGGCTTTGTAAAATTCAATCGCTCCATAGAGGTTACCGTGATCGGTAAGAGCGAGGGAATTCATTCCAAGTTCTTTGGCGCGATTGACCAAACCATCAATTTTCGCCAGGCCATCCAGCAGGGAGTAGTGGGAATGAGTATGTAGGTGGGTGAATTTTGCAGGAGAGGACATGTTGCCCTAATTTTACTTGGCGCGAAGTTTTTAATCAACAAAAAATGCTCCAAGTGTTACTTGGAGCATGTGATAATTAGCAGCGGAATCATTATTAGCGTTCCCGCTATCGCCAAGCGGATTAAAATCACCCGGCTTCCCATTAGTTCTTATTTCCTCTTTCAAGTTCACCGATGATTTCCAGAATGCTTCTGATGGAAACCGCGATTGGCATCGGAGTGAAGGCATTGCTGATGGGATCAAACTTAACCATCACGTTAATTCCGATGATCTCGCCCTTGTTGTTCAAGAGCGGTCCGCCGGAATTACCCGGGTTAATCATCGCGTCGTGGAAAAGCAGTTCGCGAGTCGTCGGGCTATCTTTGATTTTATTACCGAGGTATCCGACGGTCAGGTTGAAGGGGATTCGGTTTGGAGAACCCAGCGCGATCACTTCAGTTCCGACCGGCATAGATTCCATATCTCCGAAAGCGGCGACCGGTCCGGTGTAAATGAAATTGGGATCTTTGAATTTTGACAGCATCACATCATAGTTTGTGTCATAACCCCAGACTTCCGCTTCTTGAGTGGATTTTCCGAAGTCAAATTTTACCGTCACCTTTGTGATGGCGCGCTTGGAGTCGTGCAGATGGCCGGCCGTTAGAATGTAAACCGGTCCTTCCGGCTGAGGGCGAATGACCGCTCCGGAGAGGAGCCACTTCATTTTCTGAGTGGCATTACTGACCGAAGCGCCATCTACTTCAATATGGCAGAGATAACCGGCTTTGGCGTAGAGATCGCTGATGCGACTTTTGTAGCTTTCCAGCTCCGCTTTCAGATCGGTCAGCTCTTCCAGCAAAAGCCGGTCATTTTTAAAAAGATTCTCGCCGCCGACATTCAAGTCCACGATTCTCCGGCTAATTGCCTGATTCACCAGCATAATTTCCTGGTTCGTTTTCAAGTTTTCTTCCATCAGAGCCGTCTGGGAGCTTTCCAGCGAAGAAATCTTTTCCTGTAAAACTTTTTCGGCATCCAGGCGTTCCAGATTACTGTTACTGAATTTCCGATTCTGCCAGGAGAAAACGCCAACCATGATCATAAGTACAGCAAGAGTACCGGCAACAAGCGCATTTCGTCCATTCATATCCCGATTCCTTTTCGAGAAACTATAATGAATATCGCACAAGGGTTATAGAAAATCAAATGGCAGAAGGGGCTGTCTGGCGGGGGACTTTTTTTCGTTGACATTTTTCCGGTAATCCGCTATCTTAAAAGTATTGCTATCGGCTGTTCCGACTACTGTCTACCAGCTACTAGCTACTATTAATATGGGTGGCGTACCAGTAAAACATCATTCTAAATCCAAAGTCGGCCGTCGCCGGTCTCATTTGGCTTTAAAAAAACACATGATTTTCATCTGCAAGAATTGTCAGGGTCCGATGTTGCCGCACAAAGCTTGCCCGCAGTGCGGAGTTTACGAAAAGAAGTAGGATTACAAAGAAGGGCCGCTCCTTAAATCCTAAGCACTAAAATCTAAATCCTAAACAAATTCGAAATTCTAATTTCTCAAACACCAAAAGTTTTGAATTTTAGGATTTAATGTTATAATTTATTTAGAGCTTAGAAATTAGAATTTAGGATTTTAACACTATGGCAACTCGACAATTAGCAAGATCAGTTGTTCTGCAATCTCTTTATGAGTGGGATTTTTACGGCAAAAAAGAGGGTCTGGAGAAGATACTGGAAAGAAATCTTGCTGAGTTCGCGCCCGGCATTGATGAGCCGGATTTTGCCTGGCGGATTATGAAGGGAGTGATTGATCATCTGGAAGAATTGGATAAAATCATCACTAAAGCCGCGCCGGATTGGCCGGTGGCTCAAATTGCCGTCATTGACCGCAACGCGCTTCGTATCGGTCTTTATGAGTTGTTGCATGCCGATCCGGAGGAGGTTCCCCCGAAAGTCGCCATCAATGAAGCGATTGAAATAGCTAAAAATTACGGAGGCCCGAATTCCGGTAAATTTATCAACGGCGTTCTTGGCACAATTTACAAAGAAATGCAGGCCAGGGAGTGAAAGTGCGAGTTGATTTATTAGCATCCATTAGAAACTTGTGTTAATCCCTAGGAATATGCAAAAATGACATTGGACTTCAAACGTTCGATGCTCGCACTTCTACTCACCTGGCAGGCGGAAAAAGGCGAAACACCACCAGAGAGCAGTATTAAGTAGTAAGTATCAAGTATTAAGTATGGAACGGGAGGCAAGGAAATAAAAAAGATAAAAAAGTCGAAAAAATCAGAATAATAAATACGTTATTAAGTTGTTAAGTAATTTGGTTATTCGGCTGTCATGAATGACTCAATTACTTAGTTACTTAATGACTCCTCCCAAATGGCTACAGCGCTTATTTCTCTAGAAAAGAAAATTGAATATTCGTTTAAAGAAAAGGACTTTTTGAAAGAAGCCCTGACTCATCGTGCTTATTTGAACGAGAACCCCGATTGGAAATTACCTGACAATGAGCGTCTGGAATTTCTCGGCGACGCG
>JBBTRE010000034.1:0-11166 GCA_038065375.1 Patescibacteria group bacterium
AAAAACCAAAACCGAAATTAAAATTATGGATAAAAAAGAAGTCCAACAACTGAAAATTAAACCAACCGAAGAGTTGAAGAAAATGCTCGTAGAATATCGGGAGAAATTGTGGACTCTGAAAGACGCGATCTTGAACGGAAAAGTAAAAAATGTTAAAGAGATGCGTACGGTCAGGAAGGATATTGCCAGGATTATGACCTTCCTCGGCTTTAACCAAAAAAACAATAATGGAACAAAATAAGCCCACAACTGAAGTAAAACACCGCCGGCTCCAAGGAGTCGTGGTTTCCGACAAAATGCAGAAAACTGCCGTCGTGGCTGTTTCGCATGAAAAAAAGCATCCGAAATACCTGAAATACTACACGGTTACCCAGCGGTTCAAGGCGCACAGTGAAAACAACGAATATAAGAACGGGGACGTGGTAATCATTGAAGAAACTCGGCCACTATCAAAAGAAAAGCGGTGGAAGATAATTGAGAAAGTAGCCGTTAAACAAACGGTGAGCGAAGCGAAATAAAAACATGATCCAAGAACGATCCATTTTAAAAGTTGCTGATAACTCCGGAGCAAAAGTAGTCCGTTGTTTTCGCGTTCTTGGCGGCAGCCGCCGGCGCTATGCCGAGGTGGGAGACACCATTATCGCTTCCGTTCAAATAGCTGAACCCCGGAAACCGATCAAGAAAAAAGATATAGTGCGGGCAATAGTTGTCCGACAGCGTAAACCATTACGCCGGCAAGATGGCTCTTATTTGAAATTTGACGACAATGCCGTCGTGATAATTGATGAAAAAAATGAACCGAAAGGAACCCGGGTTTTCGGTCCTTTGGCCCGTGAGGTCAAAGAAAGGGGCTTTGAAAGTATTGCCTCATTGGCGGAAGAAATCCTCTAACATACGAACAACGAATCAAGGACGAATTTACGAATTAAAACAATGATAAAGAAAAATGATTTAGTAAAAATAATGAGCGGAAAAGACCGGGGGAAGACCGGCAAGGTTTTACGCGTTGACGTGGAGGCCGGCAAGCTTTTGATTGAGGGATTGAACACGGTAAAAAAGCACGTTAAACCCAAAAAACAGGGTGAGAAGGGTCAGACCATCGCCATGTCTATGCCTTTATATATTTCCAAAGTTATGCTATTTTGCTCTAGTTGCGGTAAAGGTGTCAGAACTAGAAACCGGATTTCCGAAAATAAATCCGCCAACACCATCGTAAAAGAGCGCGTTTGCGTGAAATGCGGAAGCACTATTTAATATGAACACGCCAATTAAACAAATAGAAAAAGTGGTAGTGAATACGGGGGTAGGAAAACTTTCCGGCCAGCCGAATTTTGGCGACAAATTGCTTCCGGCTATTATCGCGGATTTCGCCGCCATCACCGGTCAAAAACCATCGGAGCGGCCCGCCAAGAAATCAATCTCCAGTTTTAAACTGCGCCAAGGAACTATTGTCGGCCTCAAGGCCACTTTACGCCGCCAACGGATGGAGAGCTTCCTAAGCAAAGTCATGAAGGTGGTTTTGCCGCGTGTTCGAGATTTCCAGGGTATTAATCCGAAAAACATTGATCGCGCCGGCAATTTAACTTTTGGAATTAAGGATCACCTGGTATTCCCGGAGGTTAGCCCCGAAGCATCAAAGACTAATTTTGGAATGGAAATCACCTTAGTTCCAAAAACTCCGAAAACCCAGGAAGAAGCGTTTAAGCTTTATAAAGAGCTGGGCGTTCCATTCGCTAAAGAAGAAGTAAAAAAGAAACATGGCTAAGAAATCAGTGGTCGCGCGGGCCCTAAAACCGCCAAAGTTTTCCTCCCGGATTGTCCGCCGCTGTTTCCGTTGCGGCCGGAAGAGGGGATATATGAGACCGTTCGGGGTCTGCCGAATTTGCTTCCGTGAGTTAGCGGCCAAAGGAGAAATCCCGGGAGTTAAAAAATCTTCATGGTAAACAATATTCTCACCACAATTAAAAATGCTCAAAATGCCCGCAAGGAATCGGTGAAATTCCCGTACTCCAACCTAGATTTTGCCGTCACAGAACTATTGGCCAAAAACGGTTTTGTGGAAAGCTCTTCCAAAAAAGGACGGATGCCGAAAAGAATCATTGAAGTAAAGATCAAATATGATCCGGAGGGCAAGGGGGCAATCACGGGCATCAAAAGCATCAGCAAGCCATCCCGCCGACTTTATGCCGGTTACAAAGATTTGAAAAAGGTGAGGCAGGGTTTCGGATTATCGGTCTTAACAACCTCAAAGGGAATAATGACCGCCAAAGAAGCCCGGCAACAGAAGGTCGGCGGTCAGTTACTTTTTGAAATCTGGTAATAAAAAATGTCTAAACTAGCCAAAAAACCAATAGTTATTCCCCAGGGCGTTGAAGCGAAAATCTCTGACGCGGTCTTGGAATTTTCCGGAAAAGAGGGAAAAATGTCGGTAAAAATTATTCCGTATGTGGCGATTGAAATTAAAGACGGCCAAATTACTTTGAAACTGGAAAAGGAGATCAAGCAGGCGCGGGCGAATATCGGAACGTTGGCTTCTTTGATTAAAAACGCCATCGCCGGAGTTATCGGCGGCTTTTCTAAAGATTTGGAGTTGGAGGGTATTGGCTTTAAGGCAACACTGGAAGGCGCGAACTTAATGCTGAATGTCGGCTTCTCTCACCCGGTTAAATTCACGCCGCCGGCAGGAGTGAAAATAGTTGTGGAGAAAGGAACTATTAAAGTGTCCGGAGTGGACCGACAATTGGTCGGATTAACTGCTTCTCAGATCCGCAAAGTCTTCCCGCCTGAGCCGTACAAAGGCAAAGGAATCCGCTATAAGGGTGAGGTCGTGCGACGCAAAGAAGGCAAGAAAGTTGCCGGATCAACGGCGGCCGCGTAAAGCTGAAATAAAATCAACATGAAAAGAGGTTTAAAGAAAAATCTTAATAGGGGACTCCGGAAAGCCCGCAATCGAGCGAAGATTTTGGGTACCGCCGAAAAACCCCGCTTGTCAGTATTCCGCAGTAACCGCTATACTTACGCTCAACTGATTGACGACGTTCAGGGTAAAACTCTCGCGGCGGCTTCCACTCAAGAATCCGTGAAGGGCAGTAAGAAAACAGAATCGGCTAAAATACTCGGCGGCCTGATCGCGGAAAAGGCCAAAAAACTCGGGGTAAAGCAAGCGGTGATGAACCGGTCGTTCTATAAATTTCATGGCCGTGTGAAAGCAGTCGCCGAAGGCGCTAATGCCGCCGGTCTGAAAATTTAAATTAAAAAAATGGAAAACACTACACCGACAGAAGTCAAAACACCAACTCCGGTAGCGGCAGGTTCATCCGGTTTACCCGCCAAGGCGGGCGTGACGGGAGCCGCTCCAACTACTACTCCCAACAAACCGGGTGGTGGACCTTTACGTCCGGGCCGGGGTGGTTTTGGCGGTGGACGCCGACCGGGTGGTGGAGGCCGCCGACCGATGAGACCTAAGGAACAGAACCCGATGGGTCTAAAGGATAAAATGTTGGATTTGCGCCGCGTTACCCGCGTGGTTGCCGGTGGTAAACGTTTCCGCTTCCGCGCCACAGTGGTAATGGGCGACGAAAAAGGCAAGGTTGCCGTCGGAGTCGCTAAGGGCTTAGACGTTCAATCTGCCATCGCGAAAGCAAAACATGCCGCGGTAAAAAATGTATTAATCGTTCCCTTGAAGGGACGCACCATTCCCCATGAAGTTGAAGCGAAATTTAGCGCCGCGAGAGTAATCATTAAACCGGCGACTGAAGGTCATGGATTGAAGGCCGGTGGCGCTGTTCGCGTAGTATTGTCGTTAGCCGGCGTTAAAGACGCAACCGCGAAATGCCTGGGCCGGACCCCGAATAAATTAACCAACGCGATGGCGGCTATGGAAGCTTTAAAGAAGATCAGGGGGGCGAAGATGTTGTAATAATTACTTTAAACTAAAATGAATCTTAGCCAAATAAAACCAAATACTCCAAGAAAATATGCCAAGCCGCGCGTCGGTAGGGGGGGCAAGCGCGGAACCACGGCCGGTAAAGGACAGAAGGGTCAGAAGTCACGGTCCGGACGCAGGATGCGGCCGGCAGAACGAGATCTGATTCAGCGTCTTCCAAAACTGCGTGGTACTAAGAATAAACGCCACACCGAACCGTTGCCGGTGCTTAATTTGAGCGACTTAGAACACGCGGCAAAAAATGGCGTGATCAGCGAGAAAATTTTAGGACGCAAAACCAAAATCTTGGGTGATGGAGAAATCAAAATACCTGTTACCATTGAAGGGCTGCCTGTTTCTAAGTCCGCAAGAGAGAAAATTGAGGCGGCCGGCGGCAAGATTATAGAGGAGATGAAAGTCGCGAAAGTAGCTAAGATTGTAGGGGCGGTGAAAGTCGCGAAAACAGTAGCAAAGTAAACTAAAACAGCAATATGGGAAGAATACTGCAGATTTTCAAAATTCCGGATCTCAGAAAGAAAGTCTTCTATGTCCTGTTGGGCCTGGTGTCCTTTAGGGCGCTCGGAGCAATTCCGGTTCCGGGAATTGACGCGGCGCGTTTATCGGAGTTTTTAAACAGCAACCAAATCTTCAGTTTCTTTAACCTATTCTCCGGAGGTGGATTGTCTAACCTCTCAATCGTCATGTTGGGTGTCGGGCCATACATTACCGCCACTATCATCATGCAATTACTGACGATGATTTTCCCGACTCTGAAGGTGATGTATTACGAAGAAGGGGCGATCGGACGAGCAAAATTCAATCGGATCTCCCGGTATTTGACGGTTCCTTTGGCGGCTCTGCAGGCCTATGGCTTCCTGAATTTGTTGATTAGTCAGCAGATTTTTACTTCTCTCTCCGGTCTAGGAATGCTGCAAAACGTGATTATTGTCACTACCGGAAGTTTACTCCTGACTTGGATCGGCGAATTAATTGGTGAACAAAAAATCGGTAATGGAATATCACTACTGATCTTTGCCGGTATCGTCCAGGGTTTGCCGTCTGTTATCCGTAACACAGTCATCGGTTTTGATCCGGCGAATTTGCCCACCTACATTGCTTTCGTGATTTTGTCGGTCTTAATCATCGCTGGCGTAGTTTTCGTGAACCAGGGCGAAAGAAAGGTACCGATTTCTTATTCCCGGCGTATCCGGGGTAATAAAGTTTATGGGGGCGTTGCCAGCTATCTGCCGTTGAAGATTAACCAGGCCGGGGTGATTCCGATTATCTTCGCCATTTCCATTATGCTTTTCCCGCAATTCTTCGCGCAGATTTCTTCCATCTTTTCTCCGGATTTTTCCGTCAATCTTCAAAACATCGTTAATCAATTCCTGAATAACCAAATTATCTACAGCGCCGTTTACTTTGCGCTGGTAGTCGGCTTCACCTATTTTTATACTTCCATCACTTTTGATCCGAAGGAAATCGCCAAAAACCTACAACAAAGTGGGGGATTCGTTCCCGGTATCCGACCCGGTGAACCGACCGGAGAATTTTTGAAAGGACTGACTAAGAAACTGACTTTCTTCGGCGCGCTGTTCTTGGGTTTGATCGCAGTTCTGCCAAACCTTACGCAATTGCTGACCGGTGTTCAAACCTTGACCATCGGCGGCACCGCTCTCTTGATCGTGGTTTCAGTTGTTCTTGAAACCATCAAGCAATTGGATTCCGAGCTGACTATGAGGCAGTACGAGGGGTTGGAATAGGCCCGAAGGTATTTGAGTTTTTTCTAAAATTTTGCTATAATTTCTCTGGTTCGTTCCACTTTAACTAAGGAGAAACCGTGGGCCAGGAAGCGCAGGAACCCGTATTTATTACGACTACGGACGAAAAGAAGTGGGAAGTTAAAATTCCGAAGGATAATTGGTTGGGATTCGGCTTGGCGATTTTCCTGTCATTGATTTGTTTTTTATCTGTCTTTCTTCCTACTCCATCATGGCGTAAAGAATCGGATCGCCCCGACGGAATGATGAAGTTTTTCGGAGCGGTTTTCCTGATTGGCGGGATTTACTCACTAATCTCGGGATGTTCAGAATCAGAAAAGCGCCGCGTCGCAAACGAACCGGTGGTCAGCTACAAAAAACTTTCGGAGTATGATGGGTGGCGCGTTCTCAGAGACCCGGATATGACCTACTCAGTAGTGGATCTAATGGGTCCAAAGTGGATTAGAACTAAACTCCACATTGATAAGCAGGTAGCGCATTTCATGTTGGCGATTCCAAAAATCGGCGAAGGGCGAGACCAATTTTTCTGCTTCAAAGATTTTGTCGGTTGGTTGGAGGAAAGAAAAGGGAAATCACGTGACCTGCCGGAATTGGTTGAGAGAGCCGAGGAGCTAACAAGAAGTTATGAATGAACAACACCCCCCCCTCGCGAGCGAGGGGATTTTCTTTACAAAAGTTTAATTTTGAAGTAAGATGCTTACGGTCTTTGAAAACTCTAAATAGGAGGTAGAAATGGGTTTGTTGACGAGTGACGAAAGGACGAAAGTTGTTGACTCCAGACCAAGCGAAGTTCAGTCGGCTCTTCCGGTGAAAATTCCGACCGGTTACAAAGTCAGCTCCGCGATCTTTGCGATGGTTGCTCTTGCTAGCGGCTATGGCGTCTATCATTTCTGGGGACCGGATGCATTCCTTGCTCCTGCGGGATGCGTAGCTTTCACAGTCCTTTCCAGCGCAATTTCTGCGTTCTGCTTAGTGTGCGGGGATGATGAGAAAGATCACCGAAGAATGATGCTCACAAACCCAATCACCCATGAGGAATTGATGGCTTATGAGGGCTCCTGGCTAACCACCTACCGCACCAATAATTCCGACTACTGGTTTGTGAGAACACCGAATAAAACACTCCATGTTAGTCAGGACGTTTACCGGTTTATTAAAGAGAGAACCGGAACGATTACCCCAAACAATACTGCTGACTGGATGCGATTCTACTTTAAAGATTTCGCCCACTGGCGGGTAAGCATGAATTCCGAGCAAGGCACCGCGAAAAACACGCTGAAGTGGATGGAAAACATCATCAATAATCAAGCCAAGAGCTAACTACCATCACCACCGACTCAAAATCGGTGGTTTTTTTATTTCTAGTGCCTAGTGTCCAATTTCCAGTGCCCAGCTCCCAGTGCCCAGTTTCCAGTGACCAGTGACTGATGTATAATTCAAACAATGTCAAAAGCAGTTGTAATTTATGGACCGCCGGGGTCAGGGAAGGGGACGCAGGCCAATCTTTTGGCTTGGACGAAAAACTTCATTCATTTTGATACCGGTAAATTTATAGAAGAAGCGATTCACGATCCGGAAAAAGCCAGCGATCCTCAAATACAGGAAGCGCGTAAACAGTTTGATTCCGGCGTGCTAGTTACCCCAACTTTTGTTTTAAAACTTACCACCGAAAAAACCAAGGAAATAGGGGAGTCGGGTTTTAACGTCGCCTTCAGCGGTTCACCCAGAACCATGTTTGAAGCTTTCGGAGACGAAAAAAATCCCGGATTAGTAGAAGTGCTGGAAAAAGTTTACGGCAAAGATAATGTGAACTTCATCTTTCTAAAAATTGATCCACAAATTGCCATTCAGCGAAACGCCAACCGGAAGGTCTGCTCGCTCTGCGCGACAGCAATCCTATACAACGATTCCACTCACCACCACACCGAGTGCCCGCTCTGCGGCGCCAAGCTGCGCACCCGCGCCGTGGATAACCCTGAAGTCCTGCAAATCCGCATTAAAGAATATGAGGAGCGGACGAAACCGATCATCACTGAATTAACCAAGCGCGGATACAAAATCAATGAAATTGACGGAACGCCTATGCCTTTTGTAGTCTTTGAACAGCTAAAACTAGTGATTAGCGACTAGGCCTGCCTGCCGTAGGTAGGGTTTAGTAAAACTACAATGATTTTAAAGACTAACGAAGAAATAGCAAAAATTCGCCGCGCGGGAAAGATTTTGGCGCAGGTAGCCAAGGCGCTTCTTCCACAAGTAGAAGTCGGCGTTAATTTAAAAGAGCTGGATCAGACCGCCAAAAAATTAATTATTGAAGCCGGCGGGAGACCGGCCTTTTTAGGTTATCAACCTTATGGCGCCGCCAAACCCTATATGTACACGCTCTGTACATCTTTGAATGATGTCGTGGTTCATGGGACGCCGAAAAATTACAAACTAAAGAGCGGGGATATTGTCTCAATTGATATGGGGGTGGTTTATGATGGATATTATGCCGATGCCGCCTGGACGGTTGGGGTCGGCGAGATTAGCGAGAAAGCCCAAAAATTAATCCGGGTCGCGGAAAAAGCATTGTTTGACGGCATCAAGGCGATAAACATCGGTAAACATCTCGGCGATATTGGCGCGGCAATCAGCGGCACTGTTAAACAACATGGTTTCAGCGTTGTGGAAGGCCTAACCGGTCACGGAGTCGGTAAAGAACTGCATGAAGATCCGACCGTTTTCAACGAAGGAGAAAAGGGGACTGGTATGGTATTGAAACGGGGCTTGGTGATCGCCATAGAGCCAATGATCAGCGCCGGAAAGCCCCAAATCGTGCAGTTGAAAGATGACAGCTACGCCACCGCCGATGGCAGCCTATCGGCCCATTTTGAGCACACCGTCGCGATTACAGAAAACGGCGCCGAGATTTTAACTCGAATTTGAGATGGGGTTTGGTACGTGTACCAGACTTATAGAAAATAAGTGGAATGGTATAAAATACCAGACTTATAAAAAATAAGTGGAATGGTATAATAAAAAAGTCGTAAAAATAAATAAAAAATATGCCGGAAAAATCAAATTCAAAGAAAAAAACAATCTTAGCGGTCGTAATTTTGGCAATTATAGCGGTCGTTTTATTACTGGGTTACTATTTGTGGCAAAATGGCGGTCCGAACTGGAAAGTACCGACGATTTTGACCAAAGCGCCATACCAAGCCGTGTTTTTAACTAATGGACAGGTATATTTCGGTCGCGCTTCCAATATTAATGCCAATTACGTCAATTTACGCGATGTTTATTACCTTCAAGTCAGCCAAGTACTCCAGCCGGTAGATGGTAGAAAAGAGCCCCAGCCGCAAACAGCGGTAAATTTAGCTAAACTGGGTATTTCCGAGCTTCACAAGCCAAAGGATGAAATGAAAATTAATCGAGCCCAGATAATGTTTATTGAGGATCTGGATGACGCATCGCAGGTCGTCAAAGCGATAGAAGAATACCAGGAGAGTCTGAAATAATCTTTAGTAGACAAAACCCGCCGGTCCGGCGGGTTTTTGGTTGTTTTAAATTTTGCCAGGGCCGGGGGAGTGTCACCTTATTTAATAGGTTTACCCGCCTTAGGCGGGCTTACCTGTCGCAAAACAGCTCTTGTGCGACAGGTACCCTAAGAAGAACCGGCTCTCCCCTGACCAGTAAAGGATCGGACAAAAAAATCCGCCCGGAGGGGGCGGATCGTCTGTCATTCTCGGATCTTTAGGACGTTGATGGCTTGATCCAAAAGCCGAACCTGCTTTTCTTCTCGAGTACTCGGGTCCCTCTCTCCCCTTTCCTTAGAATCTGCCACCTGCGCGGGTGGCCGGTCCTTCATAGAATCCTCAATTGCGTTAAACAGCACCAAGGCCCAATAATACGCGTGAAAAATTTCTCCCTTTTCGCCTTTCTTCACCGGTAGAGGTAAAAGTTCCAAACCACCGATCAAGGTATCTTCATCGTGTATATATTGGAATTCAAGCCGATATACAGAAACCTGATACTTTCTACCGTCGAGTATTAGCCCGCCCAACAACTGAAAGCCACTAGCAACATCACAACCACGATCCAAAGGATGCGCTACTTCATTCCACTGAATCTTTTTCGCGTATGTCAGACTGAGAAGAGTCATCGTAAGACAGTAAAGTTTGTCATCCAAGTAAGAGGCCTGGTTGTCGCTTCCGTAAACACCCATACCCATAGATTTTCCTCCTTTAATGAACCGCCGTGATTATAAAATAAATTTTCCAATAATGCAAATAGTTCGGCGGGCTCACTATAAATAAATACCGCCCGGAGGGGGCGGTAAACTGAATGCTATTTCTCGGGATCCAGGCCATTTGCTTCGCAATATTCACGCCAGGCCTTTCGGCATTTTTCCCGTTCTCTATCTGCCCTTCTCATCTGTTCTGTTTCATAACCATCATAGACGGCATGGAGTTTGTCATCAGCGGTGATGCCACCCGCCGATCTCAGCCAAGACCTGAAAATCTCGCGGCGTTTGGCAGCATGAATGGGATCGTTTGGATCGCTCATGACTTTTGCATTCCATTCAGCTGTTTCAGCAATTCATCCGCGGATCGATAGGCGTCTTTCTCTTCTGAAGATATATCGGCGCCGGCTCCTAAACTCTCCAGCTTTTTTGAAAAATCGCAGAGCATCGCTCTTTCAATTCCCCGCACCAAATCTCGAACTGGTGACTGATCATCCACAATAAACAAAATTTGATCAAATAATCCTCCACCGGAAGTGAAAGGTACTTGCTGTGTAACCTGAAGGGCAAAAGCTCCGTTTTTTTCACGCCGCTGAATAACCACAATAGAAATCAGTTTGCCATCAAAGAAAAACCGGTGTTTTTGATTCAATCTAGCGTGAATGCCTTTAGCGTATGGCTCGATGTCCCACTTGATGACACGTTCCGCCGTCAAATCAATCAGCTTGTAAAGGACTGGTAAAAATTTTGCAGCCCCATCCAGCGAATCATTTAAACAATAGCCGCTCACCTGTAATCCCCTTTCTAAAAAACTGATATAATACTAATTACTGTGACAACAAAAAACAAGGTCCATTTCATCGGCATCGGCGGAATTGGCATGAGCGCGCTGGCGCGATATTTCCTTTCGGAAAAATGGCAAGTTGCCGGATCCGACCTTTCCGCCTCCGATATCACCAGAGAACTTCAAAAAGAAGGAGTAAAAGTTTTTATCGGCCATAAACCAGCTAATATCCAAGCGGGCGCCCAGTTAATTGTTTACAACAACGCCATTCCCGATAGTAATCCGGAATTAAAACGCGCGCGTGAGCTCGGCTTGGCCTGCCGCACCTACCCGGAAGTAGTTGGCGAGATGACCACCACCTACAAAACCATCGCTATTGCCGGTTCGCACGGAAAAGGCACCACCACCGCGATGACGGCGCTGATTTTAATTGAAGCCGGGTTTGATCCAAACG
>JBBTRE010000034.1:11176-27282 GCA_038065375.1 Patescibacteria group bacterium
TGTCGGCACGAAGCTGAAAGAATTCGGTGGAAAAAACTTCCGGAAAGGAAAAGGCGGATATTTAGTATTAGAGGCCGACGAATGGAAGGCCGCTTTCCACCACTACTCCCCTTTCGTGGCTACCATCACCAATATTGATGCCGAGCATCTGGATTTTTATAAAAATTTTGACGGCGTGAAAAAATCTTTTGAAAAATTTAAATCGCGTTGCCACGCGGTAGTAGAAAGGCCCAGAAGTCCCGAAGTGGTGAATAAAGTTCGTAAAGTTCTTAAAGTTTCTGGAGAACACAATGTCCAAAATGCCCTGAACGCCTATGCCGTCGCCTCCTTTTTGGGTATTCCGGAGAAAATTATTTTGTCCGCTTTGGGAAAATATCATGGCGCCTGGAGACGCATGGAGTTTCGCGGCTACTTCAAATCTTCCCTATTGGCTAAACCCTATACCCTAAAACCTGCTTTAGTATTCGACGACTATGGCCACCATCCATCCGAGATTAAGGCCACCCTAGCCGGTTTAAGGCAAAAATACGCTAAAAATGCCCTAATTTGCGTCTTTCAGCCCCACCAAGCTCAACGCCTGAAACTGCTCTTTTCGGCCTTTAAAACGTGCTTTAGGGGGGCTAATCGGGTGGTTATTCTGCCTACCTATGAGGTGGCCGGCCGGGAGCGCGGTTTTGAGCAAAAATACAGCTCGGAAGCCCTTGCCAAAGCCATCGGCGCTATCTATATTCGCCACCCGGAAATGGAATTGAAAACAACGCTTACCCGCATCGTTTCTTCCCTATTGGCTAAACCCCATACCCTAAACCCTATTATTGTGATGATG
This sequence comes from Patescibacteria group bacterium, assembly GCA_038065375.1. Classification (GTDB taxonomy): domain Bacteria; phylum Patescibacteriota; class Minisyncoccia; order UBA6257; family WO2-44-18; genus JAUSKF01. Next base: position 12,003 of record JBBTRE010000034.1, read on the forward strand.
GGCGCGGGAACTATTTCCGATCTGACTCCGAAAATTTTGAAATAGTGGACGTATAAAGCTTTTTCTGCTACTCTAGCTTCAGCAATTAGGAAAAGGAGGCGGCATGACGAAGATACTGCTGATTAGTGGTTTGATAGTTTATGCTCTCGCGGTTACAGGATTTCTTATTCTCTCTCCATACTCTAAAAAAACTGACCAAATTGTTTCGGAACCGACAGACAACACTACCACCTGCTCGCTGCATATCAAAAAATACGCCGGAACGATGGACGACTGGGAGATTGAATGGGTGGAAGCAGAATTTAGCGAGGGCGGTCCCGCATTCAATCCTTCGTATGAAGTGAAACTGAAAAATAAGGATTACACGATCTGGGGAGTTGATGAGGCCGGAGATGGTCACTTCTCAAAGATTGTGATAATGAAGCACAACGAGTACAGCCATCAGCTGAGTTGGCCGGACCCTAAGAAAACTCCGACTGTTAATGATTCCGGCTCTGGAGTTTATGGCGGACCAATGCCATCCCCGGACGACATGATGATGGCCCAGAAGAATCTCCATGATGTCCGCTACAGCACTCGCCATTATAGTTACAAATTGGTCTTCAGCGATACTTTTGCAATGGTTTTGCCGCCTGAACATAAACGAATTTATTACCCGTCCCTATGGAAATAGGGACTTTTTTATTTTTAGAGTAGAATTATGGGACGGAATGGATTATTTTAAAACCGTAGAAGAATTTAAAGAACAGTGCGGCTACACCATTGATGGCGTCTGGTACCCGCGTGTTACAAAAATTGTCGGTATCAAAAATAAACCGGCTTTGCTTTTTTATTACGCTGAAGCTCCAAGCTACGCCGCAGCGCTCGCCCAAACAAAGATCTCCGCCGAAGAAGGTACTCTGATTCACAACATTATGGAGAAGATCTTCAAAGGAGAGGAACCGGAAATTCCGGAGAGCGTCGCTCCGGCTATCAAAGCCGCCAGAGAATTGGTTGAACAAAAAAACATCCAGATAGACACCGCGAATATTGAACGACGCATTTATGACACAGAACATCGCTACGCCGGCACGATTGATTCGCTGGCGATGATTGGCGGCCAGTTCGGCGTCTTAGATATAAAAACTTCCCAAGCCATCTACCGGGATTACAATCTGCAAACTTCCGCCTACATCGCCGCCCTTTCTAAAGACCCACTATTGCAGGGTTTACAGAACCGCTGGATTTTCCGGATTGATCAGCAAAAGAAATGTTATCGTTGCGCCGCTTCCATGCGGCCAAAAGGCGGTAAGGAAAAGATCCGCGGCGCAAAAGCCGGTCTCTGCCCCAATGGAGAACATGATTGGTCCCCTCTTACCGGTATCGCCGAGTTAAAAGAATTCCCGCTTTGGAAAAATGATTTTGAAGCCTTCCTTGGCGCGAAGAAGCTTTGGGAGTGGGAAAATGAGGACTGGCTGAAACGCGTGGGCTATCTTAAATAGCGACTAGGCATTAGTAGCTAGGCACTAGACTTTGAGGGATTCAAAGATTTTCAAGAACCGACCGTAGGCGGCTTTAATTTCCGCCTCAATAGCCGGGTGTTTAGAAAAATTATCCGCCTGCTCACTTAAACGCTTGATCAAATTTGTGGATGCTTGGTGAAGCGCTCCCCCACCCGCGCCCGCGGCCAGACTTCTGGCAATCTCTTCCAGTTCATCGGACTCAAAAGAAATAATAAAATAGGGCAATCGCATATTCGGACTCTTCACCGCCCGGAAGCCCGGGGCCTGCTCGGATTTTTCCAGCTTATAACCGTATTTCACCGGAGCGCCCTCCAAAATCTTTTGGAAAATTTCTTTTTTCTGGGACAATTTTGACGCTTGGTCGGTGGTAGCATCAATGGCCGCCAGCGGCTCAAACGTTTGCGAGTCGTAGATCAGATTGTCTACTTTATTACCGCAAAAATCATCGTAAGCCGAAGATCGGACCGCGAGAAAACGGCCGCCGAACCAATGACCGTTCACGCCGATAGTCTTAGCCATTTCCAATGCCTCCCCGATATTTTTCTCCGCCAACTTTTCCGGACTGCGCTTAGCCTCACTATCAAACTTGGCCCTCAGGTCTTTCACTTTCTGAAGATCGCTTTTTAATTCTTTGACTGCAATCGGCCCCAGAAATAATTCCGGTTTGATTCGGCAACTTTCATCCACCGCAAAACCAAGCTTGTTGAGCTTCTCCGATTCCAATTTCAACTCCGGCTCCATCTCAATATTTTTCTGGGCAAAAAAGTCTCCCCTATCCAATTTTCCAGTTGATTGTTCCGGCCGTTCAAATCTCATAATGTCTAAAGTTTATCACATCTGTCCTGTGGTCTTAATTGACATTTGCTGAGTTATTTGCTATTATCTACTAGAACTTTAACAATTCACATAACCCTTAAGGAGAAGGTCATGCCGACGAACCCGAAGACGGGCACTTGCAGTCCCCTCGTGATGAGCACGATGTTCCTCTTCTGGAAGCTGACGGAAATCGACAAGCACCTGCGGGACTGCACGCAAAACATAATCTGGTTCGCTCAAGCCCATGCTCGTCGCCTGGATTTCGTTGAACACCCGACGATGACGCCTCAGGACTTTGTCCGAGAGTGGAATGCGCTCGTGGCCGAGGACCAGCGCGCCTTGGACAATTACTACTACGATTTGGGTGATGGCATTCACGACCAGGAAATGGTCAAGAGGTGTATCGCGGACTTGAGGCCCATAGTCGATATCGGCAAAAAGATGATGCCTTGGTTCGCGGAAGATCTCTGCGGCAAGGAATTCGCGGAGCAAGTCCAAAGACAAAGAGAGATTAAATTTGATCCTTTCTATCTGACCGGCTGGACAAACGACGCGGGTGTCATACCTTCTTTCAACCTGGAGAATTATTTGGAAGATCAGTTTGGTCCAAGTCCAAATAGGTGCGGCCACCTGCCCGGCAAGATAATCCCTGGACTGAAAACCCCCGCCTCTTTCTTACCCGATAACCCTGATAGCGAAGCGACCGCGGAATGGCAGTCGCCAAATCACTCAAGCGGCTGTCACCCCTTCTTGTCCAACGCTCCTCCGCTCGGCAACCCGACAGAGGAAGCAGGGCCCGGAGACTACGCTGGCTTCACCAAAAACGGCGAACCCCAGTGGGAGAGCCCAAATCACTGTGAGTGTCAGTAATCAGCCAGCCACCAAGCCCCCGAATTCCGGGGGCTTTTTTTACCCAACTTTTCCTCCAAAGGAGGATCCGCCTCCGGCGGAAAACTACCCTCTAAGTCTTTTCAAAATATCTAATTCAACCACCTGCCGGTCGCGGCCATAAACCTGCCGAGATAAATCTTTAACCTTTTGAACCAATGACGAATTACCCTTTGCCGGAGGATAGATATGAATATTAAATGGCTTGGAAGTCTGACCTTGAATCAGAAGTTTCGCGTAGGCATTGAAGTTATTGATATTCAAAAGATCGTTTTTCGTAAATATTGGTTCAAATTGTTTGACTAAAAATTCAGCGTCTTCAGCGCCAACCCGGAAAACAATCTGCGAACCGACGTTACCGAAAACCGCGTTACGGATCTTTTCCGTCAGCTGACCGATGAACTGGTGCGCGATTACCAGATTCAACCGATATTTTCGGGCTTCCGACAAAATAGTAGAGATGGAATCAGTGGTGAAGTTCTGAAACTCATCAATATACAAAGTAAAATCCTTCCGCTCCTCCTGCAGAATATCCACGCGCGATAACGCGGCCAGCAATAATTTTCCGACCACTATCATACCCAACAACCCGGAGTTGATATCCCCTATCTTGCCTTTGGATAAATTAACCAGCAAAATTTTCCCCTCATCCATAATTTTCCGAAAATTCAGAGAAGAATTGGGCTGACCAATTATCGGGCGCAGATAATCATTAGAAATAAAATTATTAAACTTGGAGGTGATATAGGGAGTCATATTCGCCAGCGACGCTTCCCCTCCCGCCTTCACTGCCTCCTTCTCCCAGAAATCTATCACCGTAGGGTTGGTGGCTTTTTGCAAAAGACGCTTCCGATATTCAATGTCGGTAAAAATCCTCGGCACTTCCATAATGGTGGCGTGCTCGTTCGGGTCATCCATTAGAAGCAAAAGAGCATTCCGCATGTACTGTTCAAACATCGGGCCCATCGTCTCCGGATTGAAAAGTTTATTAAAAATACTCTGCATCTCATTGACGATGAAAGTCTTTTCCTCCGGACGATTCGGATCATACTCAAGCATATTCAAACCCAGCGGATGCTGTAGATCTCCCGGGTCAAAGACTACTACATCTTTGAGGCGTTCTTCCGGAATCAAACCCAACAAAGGCTCAATTAATTCGCCGTGTGGATCCACTACCGCTATTCCCTTCCCCGCTTTGATGTCCCCCATAGCCATATTAAACAGCGTGGTTGATTTACCGGTACCGGTCTGACCGATAACGTAGATGTGCCGGCGGCGATCTTCGTCGGTGATAAAGATTGGACGAGATACTCCTCGGAACACGCTCTCCCCTATCAATATTCCATGGTCCGGCAAAACAGATGGCGGCGGGGCAGATTCTTTGGACCTAATCCATTTTATTTTCGGAATCTCGGTCAAAGAAGTCGGGAGATGCCAAATGCTGGCGATCTCGTCGGTATTTAAAACGGTTGCTTGAGAAGCATCAAATTCCCGGAAAACAAATTTGAAAACCAGATCTTTGGGATTTCTCGGCTCCACAATTTTGAACTCGTTGCGCAATGGCGCCGCGAACTGGCTGAATGAGCCGGTCAATGAATACAACAACTCTTCCGCCCGATAAGCAGTGGGGGCCGAAGCTATCAAACGCACATTCACGTTAAACAATGGCTTGGAAATTTTCTGATTCAGCATCTTCACCGATTCTTCATCCACCACAATCGGCTCCGGCTTATCATCCGGCTTTTTCTGTTTCGGCAACAGTGCTTTACTGAAAAATTTAGGATGAAACACATCGCTGAATTTTTCTCCCTTTTTTAACTGACCGATGAAAGCTAGCGATGCTTTTTTCGCTTCGGATGCCGCGGGCGATACTAAGACCTGAATAGCCAACCCCTCCCCCGCCATTTCAATTTTGGAAAAATTGCTAAGAATCGGAAGAAAAGTATCAATGTTAATTTCATTAAAAGCGCGCACCGGCACCGCGTAATGTTCTTTCAATTTCAAATAGGCCGCTTTGACCGCGCCTTGAGAATTAAAAATCGTGTAGTCGTCGCACTTCACCACCTCGGCGTCTCCCCACAAACCCTGAATCTGCCGGGAAGCAAACTCAACCGACTCTTCAGGAACAGCGATATAAAAATGAATTTCCTCGCCGACATTATGCACAGAAGTTTCCAAAGAAAAAGGAATTTTTAAACCGGAAAGCAAGCTAAACAACTGACTGGAATTCCCGATCTCCTGCATAATATCCCGCTTCTCCTGGGAATCGTTTTTTTGAGCTAAGCGGATTGAAAGCAGACGTAATTTTAAAAGGCCGAGGAATTGTTTTTTCCGGTATTGATAAAAAAGAAATCCCCCATAAACTAGCAGGGCCAATAAAAGAGGTGCGCCGAAGGAAACGGCTAAAGCAATGAATTGATCCACCTCTCTACTTTAGCAAACCACGCTTCTTAAATTCTGGGTACAACTTATCTATTAAGGCATCGTGGAAGGCATCCAGAATTAAAGGTCCGGCCGCGGACGCCTCTTTGGCGGCATGTTTAACCCCCTTATGCCAGGCCAAGTCCAATAATTTTTCTATTTTTAGCTTAACGTCGGCCGGTTCAGCTTGAGTGTAATCGGGAAGATTCGGCGATGGTTGAGTCGGCTGGGTGGACGGCGCGGGTGTAGGCGCGATGGGAACGCCCGGGGCCACGGTAACTCTTTCCTTAAGAACGGTTTGTAAAGCCTGCCTTCCCTGATCGGAAAGTCCCTTCTCCTTAACTTCTTTTGCCAGTTCCTGAATATCTCTCTCCAACGCGGAATGCTCCAAACTTGGTTGAATATTTTCTGCCATGAATTCCAGTATATAGCGACTGGCGACTAGTGACTAGTGCTTCGGAAGCAAAATCTGCAAAAAAAATTCCCCGCGTCATCTTGCGATGCTACGGGGAAAATACCTCACTGCGGAAAGTCTTTTTCATTTGCGCTCCTTAGGTTTGAGGCACTGGCCGACACGCCATCCGATGAATCCACCGGAGAAGGCGAAGACCGCAATCAACGCCCACGGCATCGGATAGCTGTAAGTCAGAGCTTGGGCGGAAGCCAGCAGGGCGCCGCCGATCACTCCAAGCAGAGCCAGCACGAACGCAAGGCACTTTCGGATCGCTTTCACATGAGTCTCTCCTGAAGGAATGTGTGAACTAAAATTTTTGACCAACTTACTGGCTTTAATTATAGCTTAAAAAGGAGCGAATGTCAACCCCGAGTTTAGTCCTTCTTCTGATTCTTAGAAGTGTCCTCATGGGTAATTCCATAAGCGACTCGGGCGAACCACCCACCGATAACCGCGGTAACGAAAATAGCGCAGATCGCAGTAATCCACTCTTCACTAAAGAGCGCCTCATTGGTAATCCAGACGCCAAACGCGATGCCTAAAATTACTCCAAAAATGACCCAATTTCTCAATTTTATTTCCTCTCGTGAACTGAAAAAATTATAGCAAAAAGTTTCCCTCGTGCAACCAAACGATCAGCGCCTATCCGTGCCTAATTTCGGTCACATCACCATCCTGAAATACATAATCTTTACCCTCCAAACGAAGCCAACCCTTTTGTTTGGCGACGCTCCAAGAACCCGCCTCCAGAAGTTTTTGCCAATTTATTACTTCCGCGCGGATAAATTTCTTTTCAAAATCAGTATGAATTGCCCCGGCCGCCTGCGGCGCCTTACTCCCCTGCCGAATCGTCCAAGCGCGGGTTTCGTCTAACCCGGTGGTGAAGAAACTCATCAAACCAAGCACTTCATAGGCCTTCTTCACAAGTTCCGGGACTTCGGTCGCCACGGACAAATCCGCCACCACAAAACCAGCTCCCCGCTCGGCAATCTTCTTTTTCAATTCTTCCGAAACATCTTCCGGTTTTCCATTAAGCAAATAAACCTGTTTTTTGCCGGTCAGCAAATTCAGAGTGCGGACTTTTTCGTTTTCTAATGGCTCAATAAATTTTGCCGCGCCAAGATTCTCTCCTGCCTCCAACCCGGCCTTAACCAACTTGATCGCCTCAAAATCTTTAATCGCCTGCTTTTGCGCCGGACCGCTAGTTTTTGTTTCACCCTCCGCTTTTTTATACATCTTTTCAACCGAATCCAAATCTTTCAGCGCCAACTCGGCGTTGATAATTTCCATATCGCGAATCGGATCCACCGAATTTTCCACGTGAATAATTTCCGCGTTTTGAAAAACCCGCAACACCATCAGCACCGCGTTGGTTTCTCGGATGTGAGTCAGAAATTGATTCCCCAATCCCTCGCCGGCGCTCGCACCCTTCACCAGACCGGCAATATCGTAAAACTCCACCACGGCCGGAATCACTTTAGCGGACTTACTCATCGCGGCCAGTTTATCCATCCGCTCGTCCGGCACGGTGACCACGCCGACGTTCGGATCAATCGTGCAGAAAGGATAATTGGCGATATTCACGTCGTTTTTAGTCAAAATCTTAAAAAGCGTGGACTTCCCCACGTTCGGCATCCCCACAATTCCGATTGATAACTTCATGCAGGAGATTGTACAACGAAAATCGCTTCTTGGAAACTATTTTTCCTTCCCGCGCCAGCACTTCTACTATCTCCCGACCGTACGATAGTAGAAGTTGTTTAACCACATTCAAAAAATTAAAGCTTTTTAATGGTTCCTTTTTGCCCAACAGAGAATATTTCCAGATACGGCAGGAGTCCTAACTTGGCAAGATCTTCCAATAATTCACCCGGCAAACTTATCTTTCCTATCCAAACGCTCTTTTGTAGCATCTGGAATCCAAGATTTTTCAGCGCTCTTCTCAGCCAATGTCTTTTTTTGCTTTGTTTTTCCGGGATATCAAAACCAATGATAGTAATATTCGCCGAGGTTATACGGGAATACTTTTTAACTGGTATGGCCTCAACAAAAAACTTTTTTAAATTTCCGATTTTTATTTTACCTTTCGCCGTAAGACGCAATAATCCCCTTCCTCCGTTAACAAACTCAACCAATCCTTCTTTTCTAAGTTTGTGGATGTATTTTGATAATTTCTCGCGTTCTAAAATTCTCTGTCTTATTCCGGAAGCAAATGTAACATGCTCCTTAAATCTAAAATTTACCAACGGCCGCCGATCGACTTTCGTGCTGGTTATAAAGGCCTCAAAAAATCCCGCCGCGTTATATGTAGCGTTTTCAAAAAGTTCTAATATTTTTAACAATTTTTCACCACGCATTTTAAATTCACTTTAGTATATTCTACTATCGCACGGTCGTACAATGGTAGAAGTTTAGCGATTATTTAAATAAGTTGGTAAACTTATCTGTGTTCTTTGATAAACAGAAAGGTGGTGGAATATTCATCGTATTGCTCTGACCGGCGGACCGTGCGGAGGGAAAAGCACTTCCATTAACTATCTGAAAGAAAAACTGGCCGATCTGGGATTTTGCGTAATTTCCGTGCCGGAAGTGGCGACTAGAATTATCGGCTCCGGACTAGATCCGAGATTTATGGAACCGGAACAATTTGAGCCGTTTGAAGAACTACTCTTGGATACCCAAATTTCCGATGAAGAAAATTACAAACGCGCGCTGGAGATTAAAAGCACCCGCGTGAAAGATCCGGTTCCGGAAAACAGACAAATCCTGCTATTGGACCGCGGCTGTCCGGATATCAAGGCCTATATGGACGAAACGGCTTTCTATCAGATGCTGCGCCGGAAAAAGCTGACGATGTCGGACATCCGCGATCTGCGATATGACGCGGTGATCCATCTGATGACAGCGGCTAAGGGTAAAGAGGAATACTACACGCTGGAAAATAATCCGAGCCGTCTGGAAGCCGATCCGGTTAAAGCCCGCGAAGCGGACGACAAAACGCTCGCCGCCTGGGATGGCCACAGCCACAAAATTATTATTGATAACTCCACTCTGTTTGATGGAAAACTGAAACGGGTACTGGGAGCGGTTCAGAGAATTGTCGGCATTCCGGTATCGCTGGAAATTGAAAGAAAATTCCTGTTGGATGGCACTACCCTCCCATGGAAACTTCCTGTTGCTCACCAGAAGATTCAGATTGAACAGATTTACATCGCCGATGGCAGTTCAGGAGAATCTCGCATCCGGAGACGCAGTCAGGATAATGAGGGCTCGGTCTACTACGAAACCTTCAAGCAGTCGACTGGTTCGGCAATGACACGAATTGAAACCGAACAGCAAATTGACGCGGTTACTTACAACCGGAAAGTGAAAAATGCCAATCCAAATTGCGATGTCATCCGAAAAAACCGCTACTGCTTCTCGCACGGAAATAAGTATCTTGAACTGGATATCTTCACCGAACCGGAGCGGCTCCGCGGTCTGGCGTTGCTGGAAATTGAGTTGACCGAGGAAAGTGAAGAAATCGGGGATATGCCGGCTTGGCTAGGGAAAGTTACCGAAGTTACCGGCGATCCGCGATATTCTAACTTTGCTCTGGCGCTCCGGAAGTAAAAAATACCGGGCACATAAATTATGTGCCCGGTTTTATTTTTACACCTTGGGCTTCATCAATCCGGTCGCCATCAGGAGATCACGGCGAATCTCTCGCTGAACTCCGCGAGGCGGAAGCCGAGACATTGGATAATCGTCGGCTGCTGCGATAATAGAATGAGTAAGTCGGCGATTAAGCCGAAGCTCCTCGCCAAGCCACACAGCAGCATGAAAATCGGCACTCAAACCCGTCCGAAAGATGGACACTGCGCTAATTGGACAAACGATGGTTCCAAATCCGGGACTACTTACATCAATCATTGATCTGATCCTTTCACCGATCTCCCTAGCCGTCATGTGCCACTCCAGACCGCACATACCCAAGTCAAACAAGAACTTGAAGTATTCATCGGAGTTGATCAACTCTTCGTCGGTCCGCTTTCTGCCTCTCATAAGACCTCCTTTAAAGGTTACGATGGGGTAACGTTCTGACTGGTATTATACTCAAATAAGTGTTAAAGTCAAGCCGGTTACTTAAAAGAGAGAATAGGAAAAATGGCTAACGCGGTAATTGTTGATGGCTTGCGTACTCCGTTTACGAAGGCGGGAACTTTCCCCGGTTTAACGGCCGGATCTCTTGCCTTAGAGCCGGTAATGGAATTGCTGATCCGCTATCCCGATTTGAGAAATAAGATTGACTGCGTGATCGGCGCGAATATCGGCAACCAGGCCCTGCCGCCCGATGGTTCAAACTTGGCCCGACTGATCGCTTTACGGGCGGAACTTCCGGAAACAATTCCCGCTTGGACAGTGAACATTAATTGCGCCAGCGGCCTGCACGCGGTATTGGATGCCGTGAAGCAGATTGAGCTTGGCCAATTTAAATGTGTACTGGTGGTTGCCGCCGAAGTGATGTCGGACTACACAGCGGTATATCCCCGTGAGCAACGCCTACCGATCCTGACTAAGGAATTTCTGAAAAATAACCGAAAGATGCCATTTTGGAAAAAGGCCATAGCGAAGCTGATGAACAGGGCAAAACTTGCAACGATGCCGCATGACCCGCAACTCATGATTAAGCTCGGATTGACCGATCCTTTCTGCGGTCTGGGAATGGACAAAATTTCCGACCAGCTCGCGGCGGATTGGAAAATTTCCCGGACGGAACTGGATCTGTACGCGCAAGAATCACACGCCCGGGCTTCGGAAGCGCAATTAGCCGGAAGATTTGATGGAGAAATCGCCGTGCCGGAAGGATGGGACAAGAAAGACTTCCGGGACAATGGCATTCGTCATGATCAACTACTGGAACAGCTGGCCAAACTGAAGGCGATGAATCCGAATGGTGTAACTACAGCCGGCAACTCATCGCAGATCAGCGATGGCGCGGTGGCGATGATCGTGGCCGATCTGAAGTTCGCGATGGAACAGGACTGGCCAGTGTTGGCGATGATGGATTCCCGAAAATCGGCAGTAGCCGGTTGCACGCCCAGCAAAATGGGGCTCGGACCGGTAAACGCGATTGCTAAGCTTTGCCAGAAAAATAGCTTGGAGCTGAATCAGTTTGATTTGATTGAGACTAACGAAGCTTTCGCTTCGGTGGTGTTAGCCCAATCAAAGGCCATGGCTTCTCCTGAATACTGCGCGATGCTTGGATTGGCAAAACCGCTCGGCCCGCTCCCCTGGGATCGAACGAACGTCAACGGTGGAGCAATCGCCCTCGGACATCCGATCTCGGCCAGCGGCGCCCGCTTGGTACTGACCTGCGCTAAAGAAATGGATAGACGAAAAGTGGACTTCGGCTTGGTGACGCTCTGTGTTGGTGGCGGGCAGGGCGAAGCGGCGGTGATTGAAAGCCCCGGATTTTAAGACTCACCGAGCACATACTTTATGTGCTCGGTTTTTTATTGCCAAAATGGACGTTCTGTCGTAAAATACGTTCGGTTCGTTTACAGAGAAAAAGGAGGCCAAAATGGAATTTTGGAAGCTAGAAGAGGATCCGGAAGATACGCGTGGAATGATTTTAACGCTGGATTTGGGCCCGTGGGACAAAAAGAATCTGCTTAGACGCAAAGTGCTGGAAGAGCTGGATGAAACCATGGGCGCGCTCGCGAAACTTAGTCCGGATTATCTGATTATCACTTCGGGAAAACCGGATACTTTCTGCGCCGGAGCCGACGTGGAAGAAATCCGGGAAGTTCTGAAAAATCCGTCCGATGTGGAAGCGCTCCTGCAAAAAGCGCACGGAATTTTGATGAAGATCCGCAACGCCTCTTATCCGGTAGTGGCCGCGATTGATGGCGAATGTCTTGGTGGAGGATTGGAACTGGCGATGGCTTGCCACGCTCGCGTAGCGACCAGCAACAGGAAAACCGTTTTTGCTCTGCCGGAAACCAGTCTCGGAATCATTCCCGGATTCGGCGGAACGCAGACACTCCCCCGTCTGGTAGGTACCCGCAAAGCGCTGGAAATTATCAACGGCCAGAAGAAGCTTAACGGCGCTGAAGCCGTTAAGTGCGGCTTGGCAGATTCTTGCGTTAAACCGGAAGAATTGATTGGTGAAGCGCGCTGGAGAGCATACTTCATCTCTCGGGATTGGAACGAGCGATTTGATAGAAAAACGAAAGGTGTAAAATTTCCGGAAAATCTTCTTTGTGTCGGAAAAAGACTGATTCTGCGAAGAGCGCTTCAGGAAGTTTTAAAGAAAACTAGAGGCGCTTACCCGGCCCCGTTGAAAGCAATTGAGGCCGTCCGAGCCAGTTCTAAACCGATTGAGAAAGGTCTGGCGCTGGAACGAAAGTTGTTTGCTGAATGCGCTAAGTCGTCAGAAGCAAAAAGCTTGACCAGCCTCTTCTTCTTGGATAAAGAAGCCAGGTCAAAAGATTGGCTGCCGGGAGTGAAGGTTGGAGTTCCGAAAAAAATCGGTATAATCGGCGCGGGAATTATGGGAAGTGGCATCGCTTACGCGGCCATTTCCAGCAACATCCCGGTGGTCTTGCACGATACTTTTCCGGAGCCAGTCGGCAAGGCGGTGATCTTCATTGAAACAATGTTTGGAAAAGCGGTAAAGATGGGTAAAATGACCGCCGAAGAAGCGGCCGCCAAACGGCGACTGTTAAAAGTTTCCACCGGAAACGACCTGTCGGCTCTGGCGGATACTGACTTCGTAATTGAAGCGATCATTGAAGATCTGCAACTCAAGCGAAAGATGTTCGCGGAATTGGAGAAAGTTGTTTCCCCGCAAACGGTCATCGCGACCAACACATCTTCTTTCTTGCCCAGCGATCTGGCCGCCGAACTGCAACATAAGGACCGCTTCTGCGCGACGCACTTTTTCAATCCGGTGCACAAAATGCCGTTGAGTGAAGTTGCCGCCACACCGGAAAGCTCTCCGGAAACTGTCGCTAAAGCTTTGGCTCTCACTAAAGCCATCGGTAAAACTCCGGTACTGCTTGATCGGGAATGCCCCGGTCTGATCGTTAACCGGGTATTGGTTACCGGAATGGCTTGGGCTTTGGACCAACTGCAGACACTGAAGATTGATCCGTGGAAAATTGATGAAGCGATGGAAAAATTCGGCATGGAGATGGGTCCGTTCAAAACCCTGGACCTGGTCGGATTTGATATCGGCTACCACGTGACGAAAGTGATGATGAGCTACTACCCGCAAGACTATCCGAAGGCAGTGGCTGATATTCCGATTAATAAATACAAAGATTTGCTGGGTAAGAAAACTGGCAAAGGCTTTTACATCTGGAAGGACGAAAAAGCAGTCAAACCGAACAAATCCATCTTGGAAAAATTCGGTTGGAAGATTGAATGTTCGTCCGACGACGATGTGAAAGCCGCCCGTAATATGCTCCTGCTCTCTATGACGCGGGAAGCGCAAAAGATTGTTACTACCGGCGTTTGTAAGTCTTCTGATATGGTTGACCTATCACTGATTCTCGGCGCCGGACTATTCCCGAACCGCCGCGGGTTGCTCTTGAACCCGCCGGCGACCATCTCCAGTTAATACCTTCATCCCCCTTTCAAAAAAGGGGGATTTATTTTATAATACGCTCGGTTAATTGAAAGGAAAATTTGTGGGTAATGCTACGAAAGGTCTTGGCCAGGGTGTGGAAATCGCAGAAGCAAGCCGTGACAAGGAAAAACTGGTTGGTTTGATGCCCGATATTTTTCGCGGCCGGTTGGACATGAGCTATTTTGATGAAATCTCCGTGTCAGCCCTGAACGATCCGGCCTTCCGGGTCTACTATGAAAAGATGGAAAACTTTCTGAAGTATGATGTAAACCCGGAAGAGATTGAGCGGACAAACGAAATTCCTAAACACAATCTTGATTGGCTCTGTGAAAACGGCTATTTCGGAATGAAGACTCCTGTTGAATACGGCGGAATGGATCTATCGCAGTCACAGTACATGGCAATTCTTCAGTTGGTCGCGACGCGCTGCGGCGCAATGGTCGCCCTACTCTCCGCCTCGGTCACAATCGGTGTCGGTTGGCCGATCAAGGAGTATGGTTCACCGGAGCAGAAATCCCGCTGGCTTCCGCTGGTGGCTAAGTCCCCTTCTGGGTTTGCTTTCACGGAAGAAAGAGCCGGATCCGATCCCTCCGCTATGGAAGTGCGGGCCGTGCGGGTACGTGATGAAAAAACAGGAAGAATTGTCGGCTATGAGATCAGCGGCCGCAAATGGTGGACCACCAACGGACCCGCTAGCGACAATACCTATCTTGCTAAAGTGATCGTGGTAATCGGAAAAATAGTTGATTATGATTCCCAGCTCACGGAAGAAGGATACCGGCCCAACTTCGGGGCGTTCATCGTACCAACCGATTTGGATGGCGTAAAACCCGTCCAGCGGTGTGATTTTGCCGGATTGCGTGGCATGTACAACGGAATCACTGACTTCGTGAAAGTTTATGTGCCGCTTGAACACCTGATCGGAAAAACGAAAAATCCTGATGGAACTTTCTCGTACTATCAGGAAGGGCAGGGTTTCAAAATCGCTCTGCAGGCGCTCAATAGCGGACGGATTACGATTGCCGGCTGTTGTTCGGCAAGCGCGAAGGCGATGCTGGAAGTTGAAAGATGGTGGGGTAACAGCCGCCACCAGTGGGGCAAACTGATCGGTAAACATGAATTGAGCGGTACCGGAAAAATGGCCGAAGGAATGGCGAACACCTTGACGATGGAAGCCATCACTTGGTTCGCCGCCTCCCGCGCCGATCAGCATCTGGATTGCAGGATGGAAGCCGCCACCGCCAAGGTCCTCAATAGCGAACGTCTGTGGAAAATTGTTGACGACCTAGTTCAGTTGCGCGGCGGCCGTGGTTACGAAACGGCTGAATCACTGAAGAAACGCGGCGAACCTGCGGTGCCGGTAGAAAAATGGTTCCGCGACGCCCGTCCGAACCGCATCTTTGAAGGTGAATCCTCAATCCTTGGATTGTTCGTGGTCCGCGAGGGCCTGGAAGAATACAAGTCGCGGGGCGAAATCTTCTTTGAAAAGGGACAGTACCTCAAAAAGATCAAAGCGTCGCTCGGATTTGCCGGCGAGCTTGGCGGAGTGGTCGGCGCGGGCGGCGGCGAGTTTGCTTTCGAGGC
>JBBTRE010000035.1:0-7093 GCA_038065375.1 Patescibacteria group bacterium
GGGATCGAACCCCCAACCTACTCGGTGTAAACGAGTCGCTCTACCATTGAGCTAAGCGCGCTTCTTCCACTAGTATAGCCAAAGCCGGGATTTTTTCAATTTGATTCCCTGCTGGTATTTTTCTTACCAAGACGCTATCTTGATTGCAGAAACTTGAAAGGAGAAAGTATGAAGCCGTCCGATCACTGGGTAGCCGAACTTTATTCGTTGGCGGCCAACGAAGATTTTTCCGCCTTCCTTCAGCTTTGTGAACTTTACAAAGATCATGTCGTGGAAGTTGTGACGGAAATGAAAAGAAAACATGTTAGTGATCTTCCGGACGAAGATCTGAAAGTTGCGGCCTATGCCGGCATCGGGGCGTCTTTGGAAAAGATTGAACTTAACCTGGGTTGCCGCACTTACGCGGCTTGGGTGGAGAAAAACATCCGGGTGGCTATTCAGAGAGAAATTCTTAGGAGCAAGGGACTGATTCCGCCGGAGCTTGATTAATGTCCAGCTATGAAGAACTTGCCGGACATTGCCGGCAGCCAAAAAATTGGGGCAGCTTCCCCGACCGCACTGAAAGGGTTTTGACCGGCGCCTCCAATCTTGAGTTGTATAGCGACCAGCTGTATCTGCAATTTAAATGGGCGACGCTCCTCTGCCCCGAATGTTTTGGAACGGGTAAGGCCGCCAACTCCGCCTATGGAAGTTCTGATATTGAGTTTGTAAATTGCTCCGCCTGCCGTACATTCGGATCCCTCTACTATATAGAAGCGGTACATCATGTGTCGGTGGGCTGTGTTTGGCTAATCGGGGCCTCTAGCTGGTTTTCCGAATATGCTGAATGTAAGCGAGTTGAAGAGATTATGCAGCTGACGGTAGATGATATTATCAACCTATCCGGCCTTCCCTGGGCAGGAGCTCATTGCGCCTCACTGATAAAGGGAGCGACGAATGATGCCTTATATAGGGGGTTTAGTTGCCTAGTAAGTTAAGGAGCTCAAGCGAGCCCCTTTTTTATTTATGGTGAGCTAGGTCGAACCATTGCCGAATAATGCGGCAATGCGGCACCCTAGCTTACTTGACGTAATGCGGCAATCAGTGTGAAACATGTTGATTTGTTTAACAGCTGTGTCCAGCTAAATTGTTTAGCGATAAAAGTGTTAAACACCGTACCAACTTTGTGAGGGAATTGGAAAATTTGTAATACGCTAAACACTTTTTTTAAAGTAACCACAGGAGTGCAGGCGATAAAGTATCTTGTAGTTTTCTGGGATATCTTCTTCCGATCCTATCTCTTCTAGCCATTCAAGCATTTGGATCCCCTTGTTCCCGTACAATTTTCCATAGAAGAATGGAACGACTTTATTTTTAAGCGATCCAACGTCGCGCACTATCAACATGGCTTGCGGTGCTCTCAAATATGTTTTGTTTTTCACGATGAGGGCTGGCTTCCGGTAAACATAGATTTTATTTTTTAAACCCAATCTTTTCTTTAGGCATTCCAATAACTCCCTATCCCTTTCATGCATTTGTAGCGCGAATGCCGGAAGCCTAAACTTTTTACCACTACGGGCATAGTTGGGAACGTTGCAGAAAGTAAAGCAGCCCTCCCCCTCAACTAACCCCCTTAAGTAATCGTCAGAAATATTTTTGTACTCATACTTGTTTAGCATTGTTTATCGTTTTACTATGTTTGAGTGTTTGTATTATAACACTGGTACGTAGTAAAACGTTAAACAAGATTCACATATTATGTTTAAAAGTAAAACGTCTGCCATAGGGGCGATCGGAGAAGATCTCGCTTGCGACTTTTTAATCAAGAAAGGATATAAGATTCTCAAGCGGAATTATTGGAAACCTTGGGGAGAGTTGGATATTATCGCTAAAGATCGCGATGGAGTTATAGTCTTCGTGGAAGTAAAAGCGATGCGTCGTTTGCCGGCGAACTCCGACTTACAACCGGAAGATAACCTAACTCGCGCCAAACTAATTAAGCTGAAGCGTACCGCCGAGTTGTTTGTCAGTTCTCGCCCGGAATTAGTAGATGAAGAGAGGGGGTATCAAATTGATCTTTTGGCAATTGTATTAGAACCGTTTCAAATATCCCACTATGAAAATGTTTGACCATAAATGCGGCAATTGCCGCATTTATGGTGAGCTTGCCGAACCATTGACAGAATGCGGCAAGGTGTGCTATAATACCATCAGCACCACAAACTAGATAATTACTTCAATTCCAAGAACAGGAGGATCCCGTGGATGCAGTCTTTAACTTCTTTTTTGGAGGATGGAAAAACATTCTTGGGTGCATCATTGTGATCTTCGGTCTCTGCTATCTGCAGTGGCCCGAGGAAGCGATGAAGTATCTGCTGGTCGGGGTGGCACAGGTCAAAGATGTGGTACTTGTGCCGCTCTGGCCAGTGCTGAAACCACTCCTTCTGATCGCCGCTGCTATTGCCGCTTTCGTTGTTATGACGAAAGGGTTTACCGGTGGCGGAGGCGGGGGAGGCGGAAAGCCGAGTGGAGGAGGAAAGCCAGGTGGAGGAGGAAGCAAGAAGAAGTGACCCGTGGATGAATTTCATCCGCGGGTTTTTTTATTGTTTGTCCAAAGAAAACCCCGAGCGCAAGCTCGGGGATGAATTTGGATCACAAACAATAAACCCCGCACATATATCCATGAAATTGTCGTAAAATTTAACTTGAAAAATAATTTGCAATAACTATTTCTTGCCCGCAATCGTCAGGTTGGATATATGTGCGGGATGAACCTCCGACACCCCAGCTTAGCTGGGGGAGATTCATTTCCGGTTGTCGGACGACCGGCGATCAATTACTATATATGTAACAAAATGAAGGCGTTGAAAAAGATCGTAGTCATTGGCGGGGGAACGGGTATTTTCCCCGTGCTTGTGGGCCTAAAAAAGTATTTCCAAGATATTACCGTGGTGGTTACCACTGCCGATGAAGGCGGCTCTTCCGGGATATTAAGGGAAGAGTTCGGCATTCTACCGCCCGGCGATCTTCGGCGCGCCCTAGTAGCCCTATCTTCTTCTGACAATAAAATCTTGTCCGAGCTTTTTAATTATCGTTTCCAAGAGGGGAGCGGGCTTTCCGGGCACAGCTTCGGCAATTTGTTGATCACCGCCCTGGAACGGATAACCGGGGGATTTGAGCGGGCGATTGAAGAGGCGGGTAAAATACTTTCGGTGCAGGGAAGGGTGCTGCCGGTTTCCTTGCAGAAATGTTCATTGTTAGCGGAGTTGGAGAATGGGGAGATTATAAAAGGGGAGACGAATATTGATATTCCGAAATATGACGGACACTTGCGTATCAAAAAAGTTTGGCTGAAGCCGGAGGCAAAAATTAATCCTCAAGCGCAGAAGGCGATTCTGGCCGCCGATGGAATTATTATCGGCCCAGGGGATTTGTACACGAGCTTGCTGCCGAACTTGCTGGTCCAGGGAGTTTCTCAAGCCCTCAAGAAATCTAGGGGCAAGAAGATTTATTTTGTGAATTTGATGACCAAATTTGGCGAGACGCATGGTTTTCGCGCCTCTGATTTTTCCAAAACGGTTGAGGAGTACTTAGGCAAAGACGTTTTGGATTACGTGGTGATTAATAAGACCCAGCCCACATTAATGCGCTTCAAGCCGTACGCGAAGGAGAACTCCCAATTTGTGGAAGCCGATTTGAAAAACTTTGAACGGATGCCGATTCCGGTGGTGGTGGATCTGCTCCGAAAATCCGGATTTATTCGTCACGATCCGGAAAAGGTAGCCGCGGTGATCAAGACTCTTATTTAATCGCTGATGAAGTATAAGTTTTTCACTAGTTCTGAGAAGGCGTGGGATGCGATGCGGGAAGCGGCAGAATCGGCCAAGAAATCTATTTTTTTGGAGAGTTTTATTTTGACCGACGATCATAAAACTCATAAATTTTGGCAGGTCTTAAAAACCAAAGCGCGAGAGGGGGTGAAGGTTAAAATCATCGTGGACCGGGCCGGAAGCTTTTGGTTTGGCACGATTGATCGGGAGGCTTTCGCTAAGGCCGGAGCCGAGGTGCTGATCTATAATCGGTGGATTAGTCACACCCACAGAAAGTTATTGATTGTAGATGAGGCAATCGGTTTTATTGGTGGGGTAAATATCCGGGGAGAATACGCGGACTGGTTGGATTTACATTTGCGGACCACCGGGATTTTCGTTAAACGGTTACTTAGCTCATTTTCACAGATTTATTTTCTTTCCGGAGGACGCGATGAGGCGGTGACTGGTTTCCGGAAGTGGCGAATCCCTAAGTTGAATGAATCTATTTATCAAGCCAAAACTTGGCTGATTGAGCGTTGGCCGTTTCACGGAAAGCGCGCGTTCATTAATTATTATAAGAAGAAGTGTATTGAGGCGCAGAAGAGTATTCGAATCGTCACTCCTTATTTTGTTCCACAGCCCTGGTTGTTCCGATCTTTGAAAAAAGCGGCCAAACGAGGCGTGAAGATTGAAGTCATCTTACCGGCCGACACCGATCACGCATTGGTGCGGATCGCGCATCGATATATTGTCAAAAGCTTAAGCCCGATGATTTCATTTTTAATGATGCCTTCTATGAATCACGCAAAAGTTTTATTAGTGGATGACTTGGAGGGGTTGGTCGGCTCAAATAATATTGACGGCCAAAGTTTTGATTTTAATTTGGAAGCCAGCGTGGTTTTCCAGAGGAAAGATATGATCGGGGATTTGCGGACTATTCTAGATGACTGGAAGAAAAAATCTACCCCTTATTCAGGGGCAGATTTCAGGTGGCGCTGGTATGACCGGCTATTGGAGTTCCTAGTTGGATTAATCTACCCGATACTCTAAACAGCGGCGGTGGCCACTTCTCTCACCCTTTTTTCCAGCGCTTGGAGAAGTTTTTTGTCTTCTGCTAACTTTATTTTTACGTTTTCAATTCCGACTCCCAATTTCTCCCCCTCAAAGCTGTAAGAAGCTCCGGCTTTGGTCATCACGCCATATTTTAAAGCGGCGTTAGCGACGTCGGCTTCATAGGACATTCCGGTTCCATACATAATATCAAACTCGGCGATTTTGAAGGGCGCCGCCACCTTATTCTTAACCACTTTAGCCCGAACGCGGTTGCCGACCACATCCTCTCCCTTCTTGATCACCGCTTCTTTGCGGACATCAATGCGGACCGAGCAATAGAATTTCAAAGCTCGTCCCCCAGGAGTGGTTTCCGGGTTGCCGAATACAATACCGATTTTTTCGCGCAGTTGGTTGATGAATATAACCATCGTGTTGGATTTGGCGGAGATGGCTGTCAGTTTGCGGAGAGCTTGAGACATCATCCTCGCCTGTAGTCCCATATACTGCGCTCCCATTTCTCCCTCAATCTCTACTCTTGGAGTGAGCGCGGCTACTGAATCCACAACTACCACGTCAATAATCCCGGATCGAACCAGGCTTTCCAGTATGTTTAGAGCTTCTTCGCCGTTGTCGGGCTGTGAGATTAACAATTCCTTCGTTTTCACTCCTAATTTTGCGGCATACTCCGGATCCATGGCGTGCTCGGCATCAATAAAAGCGGCCTTCCCACCCTTCTTTTGGGCTTGGGCAATCACATTTAAGGCAAGCGTAGTTTTTCCGGAAGATTCGGGGCCGTAAATTTCAATAATCCTTCCCTTTGGCAATCCTCCGACGCCAAGCGCCAAATCTAATGAAAAAGAACCCGTAGGTATTGATTCTATGTTCAGTTTTTTTGCGTCACCAAGCTTCATAATCGCGCCCTCACCAAATTTTTCCTGCAGAGACGCGAGCAGACTATCCATATCTGTTTTCCCTTCCTTTTTTTCCTCCCGCTTTTCCTCCCCCTCCTTGACCTCCTTTTTATTTGTCATATTTTTTTATTTAATAATATAGGAAACTTACCAAACTTCTTTATTTCTGTACATCTTCGGCGACCACCGGCTGATAGATGACCTGCTTAATCATCTTGGCTTCCCTGCCCAAGAATCTCCGCGCCGCGACTTCGAAAGTATTCAAGCCGGAGTGTAAGTCGTAGCTGGCGCTAAAGCTTCCCTCTTTGTCGGCGATCACCTCCTCGTCATTAATGAATACCTTGTCCTTGGATTCAATCTTCCCTCGGAGTTCATACTGCGGGAGAATTGAGATTACTGTGGCGCTAAGCGGGTTGTGAATCTCCAGAGATGGTATGCCAATTAACTCATAAGCATTGAATCCCAGATAAATTACCGCGAACAACGCGACGACTCCTGCCCAGAGCCATTTTTGAGGATTTCCTTTTAGCGCGAAGCGATTCCCGGGAAGCTTATCAGATGACCCGGAAGATTTTATTTCCGCTTCTTCTTTATATAAATCCCACAATTCGTCGGTCTGGCATTCCAGCGCCGCCTCAATTTTTTTAAAATATCCGCGCGCGTAGGGGGCGGCCGGTAACTTGTGCCACTCACCGGCCAGAATATTTTCCAGATAATGGCGGGGAATATTGGTCAGGAAAAATACTTTTTCCAAATTTAAACTCCGCGCGTCCAGTTTTTCTGTAATTAGTTCTCGCAGAGTTTTTTGCTCCATGGTTTAACAAGCAAAGTTCACTCGCATTATAACAACCCGGCTTATCCATTAGCAACTAGCCTCGGCTATGCTTCGTTGCTTGGGTCCTCAACCGGCATTTCTGGGCTGATCGCAAAGACCTCTCTGGGCTTAGCCCCATCCCCGGGCCCAATCACACCCTTCTCTTCCATAATATCTAATAAGCGAGCGGCTCGGGCATAGCCGACTTTCAGTCGACGTTGAAGGAGAGAGGCGGAAGCTTTTTGGGCTTCGGTCACTACTCTAATCGCTTCTTGATAAAGTTCATCATCCGCTTCTTCATTTCCCCCGAACTCATCCAGGAAATCAGTAGGTTCATTCTTTCCGCCGAAGGCGGATCCTCCTTCGGAGGACATTGGCAAACCTTTACCCTCAGGAACTTCCGCTTCCATGTCCGCCATCTCGTTATTGTCCTCAATGAACCTCGCTACGCTCTTAATTTCCTCCTCCGAAATATAGGCGCCTTGGATGCGTTTTGGTTTAGAGAATTCGGAAGAAAGGAAAAG
>JBBTRE010000036.1:0-7258 GCA_038065375.1 Patescibacteria group bacterium
CCGCCGCTCTGGTTGGCGACCCACATCTTCGTCATATTGCCATCGTGGTGGCCTTGAAGGGCTATGAAGAATCAGAAATGGAGATTGAAAAGGAGTGGAATGAGGGCCGGGCTAATGCTCAAAGACAATATCAGGAGGATCTCGCGGCCTGTAACAGCGCCGGCATCCCAATTGAATAAGCCCGATTTTCCTTTATAATTCAAGAAATGCGATCTAAGACGTTGTGGATTTTAATACCGGCCTTTTCGGCGGTTTTAGTGGTAATCGGTTATCTTGCCTACCAGGCGAGATTCACTCAGGGTCTTCAACTGGAAATTTCCGCCCCGGAAAAGATCTTGATCGGGATTCCATTTGATCTGCGGGTTAATGCCGCTAATAATTCCGGCGGAGTTTTGGAGAATGTGCGTTTATCACTGGCTTTACCGGACGGCGTGGCGTTTGTCGGATCCCCTCAATCAAAAACGATAGATTTCCGCGAACTCAACAATCTCGGAGCCGGAGGACTGAACCAGCAATCTTTCAAATTAATCGCGCTGGATGGAGAAAATTCTTTTAAAAAGGTTACTGCCGGCGCCGCCTATCTGGCTAGTTCCTTGAGTTCTCGATTTGAAAAAGAAGTCAGTTCTGATATATCCGTCGGCGGTTATGGAATAACGGTGGATATTGTTACTCCGGAAAAAGTTTTCGGCGGCGAGCTGTTTGATTCGGAAATTTCTTTCAAAAATACGTCTGACATAGACTTCAGTGATTTACGGCTCAAGGTGGAGTATCCACTGACTTTTACCATGACCAAGGCGACTCTCAATCCTGACATCGGCAATAATGTCTGGGTTTTGGGTGGCCTACTGAAGGGTTCGGAGATGAAATTCAAAATTTCCGGCAGTCTTCTTGGCCCGGAAGGAGCATCTTTTGATCTGAAGGCCACCATTGAATCCACCCTTAGCGGTCTGTCTTATCCGGTCAGTTCCAACACGGCGGTAATTACTATCGCCGAGTCGCCGGTTGCCATCAAGATTTTGTTGAATAACGACAGCGAACATGTGGCGGGCTTAAGTGATTCTTTGAGTTATAGAATAAACTACACCAATAACACCGATGTCGGTTTGCGGGACGTGATTGTCAAAGCTCAATTAAGCGGAGCGATGTTTGATCTGACCAGCATCAGCAGTAATGGAGTTTTTCGTTCTTCGGATAATACTTTGACCTGGAATGCCGCCACTACCCCGGGGTTGCAAACCCTCGCGCCCGGAAAGGCGGGCTCGGTGGATTTTTCCATTAGAACAAAGAGCGCTTTTCCGATTAAGCGTTTGAGCGATAAGAATTTTATTTTGAAAGTTTCGGCCACCATTGAATCTCCCACCGTGCCACATTTCGTGGGGTCGGGCAAAACCGTCAGTTACGCCGTATTGGAGAGTAAAGTCGGGGGATTGGTAGATTTGGACGCCCGCGCTTATTTCCGCGATGCCGCCTCCGGAATTTTAAATAGCGGCCCTCTCCCGATGAAGGTGAACCAACCTACTCAATTTACTATTCACTGGATAATTACCAATTATTCTACCGATATCAAAGACGTTAAGATAAAATCTTTCTTGGGTGGCAATGTCCGGATGGGCGGAATCATTAAGAGCAACGGCTCTACGATTCCGACTTACAACGACCGCACCCAAGAGGTGGTTTGGGAAATACCAAAAGTTCCGGCGACTACCGGCCTGGTGGCGAAACCACTGGAGGCGATTTTCCAAGTTGAGGTTACCCCTTCTGCTATTGATTTGGGCAAGGACATGCTCCTGATTCAAGATTCTCAATTAACGGCGATTGATGAATTCACCATGCTAGAATTAGCTGATAAAGACTCCGGAATTACCACTCAGTTACCGGATGATCCGACCGTCGGCGGCCAAGGAACTGTAACTCAATAAAATGCCGACACCTAAAACAAAAAACGAAGGAGATTTGATGGATAAACTGCTCAGCTTGTGCAAGCGGCGGGGTTTTATTTTTCCCGGCTCGGAAATTTATGGCGGTTTGGCCAATTCTTGGGATTACGGTCCGCTGGGAGCGGAGTTGAAAAAGAATATCAAAGACGAATGGTGGAACCGCTTTGTGCGTCAGCGCACCGACGTGGTGGGTATTGATGCCGCCCTGATGATGAACCCAAAAGTTTGGGAAGCGAGCGGCCACGTGGCCGGCTTTTCCGATCCGCTGGTGGAGTGCAAGAAATGCCATAACCGATTTCGTGCCGATCATGTTGAGGGAACTAAGTGTCCATCCTGCGGCGGAGAGTTGATGGAAGCCAAGCAGTTCAACCTGATGTTCAAAACCAACATTGGCCCAACTGAAGAAAAGGGAAGCGTGGTTTATCTCCGCCCGGAAACGGCGCAGGCGATGTTTGTGGATTTTAAAAATGTATTGGACACCACCCGCAAACGACTGCCATTCGGCATCGCGCAGATGGGCAAGGCCTTCCGCAATGAGATTACTCCGGGCAACTTTATTTTCCGCACCCGCGAATTTGAGCAGATGGAAATTGAGTATTTTGTAAAAGAATCCGAATGGGAAAAGCATTTTGAAAATTGGCTCGGTGAAATGAAGGCCTGGTTGAAACATTTGGGAGTTTCCGAGAAGAATCTGCACTATGCCGAGATTCCCGACGGCGAGCGCGCTCATTATTCCAAGCGTACTGTGGATGTGGAATATGAATATCCTTTCGGCCGCAAAGAGCTTTATGGGTTGGCTTATCGCGGAGATTTTGATTTGAAACAGCATATGGAGAATAGCGGTCAGGATTTGCGCTATACCGATCCCGATGACGTCAAAAATAAATTCTTGCCGCACGTTATTGAGCCGACTTGGGGCGTTGATCGTTCAGTGCTGGTTGCGATGCTGGAGGCGTACCATGAAGAACAAGTGAAAAGTGAAAAAGTAAAAATGGAAAATGGGGATGGGGAGGATACCCGCGTGGTGATGAAATTCCCGAAATGGCTTGCTCCGGTGAAAGTGGCCATCCTACCGCTATCTAAAAAAGATGAGCTGGCAAAAGTTGCGAAACCCATCCACGAGGAATTATCTAAGCGATTTGTTTGCGAATACGATGAAACCCAAAGCATCGGCAAGCGTTACCGCCGCCAAGACGAAATCGGCACGCCTTATTGCGTGACTGTGGACTTTGATTCGCTGGAAGACAAAGCCGTCACCGTCCGCGACCGCGATACGATGAAGCAGGAACGAATCAAGATTTCGGAGCTTGTAGAATATCTAGGCAAGAAGCTTGCTGAATAGCTAATTCTATGGCAATATCTACCGTGGAACATTAAGCGGAGGGTTTTCAGTGGGAATCGGAAAACAGATTACCGTTGAGGTGGACTATGACGTTTCGACTGTGCAGGCCATGAAAGATTTTCAGACGACTGGCGGATTTGTAGATCCTCACGTCTTCCAATATTTTGGTTATGACCCTCCAAGACCGGTGGGGCGGCTGAATAAGTGGTTGGCGAAAATTTTCCCATTTTTTTACGACTTCCGAACGGGTAAAAAGGCAGTGAGTTTTGAGTTGTTGGATTTGGGAGAAGTGGATTCTGCCAGTGCTCGCTCCCAAATACTCAAAAGTGGGCTACGCCTGCCTTGCCTAAAAGAGTCTCTGTTCTACGTAGCC
Organism: Patescibacteria group bacterium; assembly: GCA_038065375.1. Lineage (GTDB taxonomy): Bacteria > Patescibacteriota > Minisyncoccia > UBA6257 > WO2-44-18 > JAUSKF01. Next base: position 3,653 of record JBBTRE010000036.1, read on the forward strand.
AAAAAAACCGAGGACACCGAGTTTGGTCTACCTATTCTCGGTGCTGCAACCGAAGTTTATGATCCTATGCTTGAGATGCACATTTGGCGATCGGCTTATCGAGAGATAACGCCGACGTTTGGAACCGTATTCAACCATAATCAGAAAGGACTTACCGTAACGCCCACCGATCGGCTTTCGAGAGGATGTTGGTCGAGTCAGTGCCGCTTTCTAGCGGTACGCGAGCAGACGATTTGATCCAATTGCAACCCCGCCCAGCTTATCTGGGCGGGGTTTTTGTGCTAAAATTACCCCATATGGCAAAACCCTTTATCAGAAAAGTTTTAAAGAACGGCTTGCGAGTAGTTTTGATACCGGAAAAGGAAAATCCGGCGACGACAGTGTTGGTGCTGGTAGAGGCCGGTTCAAAATATGAAAAGAAAAATATCAACGGCATTTCCCATTTCCTGGAGCATCTTTGTTTCAAGGGCACCAAGAAGCGCCCGAGCGCTTTGATGATTGCCGGGGAATTGGATCGCATTGGTTCGGAATACAACGCTTTCACTTCCCAAGAATGGACCGGCTATTACGCTAAAGCTCAAGCCAAGCACACTGATCTTATTTTAGAAACCGTGAGTGATCTTTATCTGAATCCGATCTTTGATGAGAAAGAATTGGAGAAGGAAAAGGGGGTGGTGATTGAGGAGCTGAATATGTATGAGGATATGCCGCAGAGAAAGGTACAGGATCTATTTCAGGAATTGCTTTATGGAGATCAGCCGGCCGGTTGGGACGTGGGCGGCAAGAAAGAAATTATCCAAAAAATTACCCGCAAAAACGTTCTGGATTATCGGGGTGAGCATTATGTGGCTTCGGCGACGGCTGTTATCGTGTCCGGTAGTTTTGATCCGAAAACTATCTTGCCGAAAATTGAGAAACACTTCATCAACATTCACGACGGGAAAAAAACCGGAAAAGTGAAGGTGGTGGAAAAACAAACCAAGCCGGAAATTTTCATCAAACACAAAGAGTCCGACCAGACCCATTTGGTTTTGGGTTGCCGGGCCTACGATTTATTTGATAAGCGGAAATACGCGTTGGAGGTAATGGCCGACATTTTGGGTGGGGGAATGAGTTCGCGTTTGTTTCAAAAAGTCCGCGAAGAATTAGGCGCCGCTTATTATGTGAAAGCGGGAGCGGACGCGCTGACCGATCATGGCGTGTTCGCGGTCTCGGCTGGCATTGAGCACAGCAAAATTGAAATCGTCATCAAGGCGATTTTGGGTGAACTGACCAGGATTGCTAAGGGAGATATCACGGAAAAAAACCTTGCGGACGCGAAAGAACATCTTTCCGGCCGTTTGATGCTTGGGTTGGAGACTTCGGACGCGGTGGCGATGTTTTACGGCGGACAAGAGATATTGGAGAAGGATTCTAAGACCGCGGCGGAGGTCGCCAGGGCGATTGGTAAGGTTACTAAGCAGGAAGTGGTGGCGGTGGCCAAGGACATCTTTAAGAATGAAAAACTCAACTTAGCGATGATCGGGCCTTACAAAGACAAGGCGCCATTTGCTAAAATTTTGAGATTCTAGTATACTAAGGTACAATTAGAGTAATGAGACGGCCCATCCGTCCGTTATCTCGTGTAAGGTTCTTGTAGCATAAAAATGGAGAATAGGGGAATTTCAATCAGTTGGGGTAGCTTGTGGAAGGTAGCGCTGATGCTGCTTTTGGTGACTATCCTATTCATCGCCCGCGACATCTTAGTTGCGATTTTTTTGGCTATCGTAATTTCCGCCGCACTGGATCCGGTGGTCAGCTGGCTGGAAAAGCGCCGAGTTCCCCGATTGCTGGGTACTTTAGGTATCTACATTATTTTAATTTTCGTTCTGGCTTTGTTGGCCTACGCGATTGTTCCGATCGCCCTGTCGGAGTTTAATACTTTACTTGGCAGCTTAGGAAAATACTCCGGAACTCTTTTTGAATTTATTGATACTTCCGGATTTATTGAATCTATCAATCAGGCGCTTAGCAAAGTTACGAATTTGCTCTTGAGTGGCAGTACTTCCGTGCTGGAAATCGGTACCCGTTTCTTGGGCGGTTTAACCGCGACGGTTTCCGTGTTCGTACTCTCTTTCTATCTGACTGTCGGCAAAGACGGAGCGGAGAAGTTTATGCTGACGGTTTTACCGGGGCATTATGAACCAAAGGTAATTGGCTTGTATCGGCGCATTAAAAAGAAGATCGGCAATTGGTTAGCCGGACAGGTAGTTTTGAGCTTGGGTGTCGGTCTGCTGGTATTTTTGGGATTGTGGATTTTGGGCGTGAAGTACAGCTTGATTCTTGGCATTATCGCCGGAATCTTTGAATTGGTGCCTTACGTCGGTCCGATTTTTAGCGGCAGTTTGGCGGTTTTAGTTGGCTTAACTCAATCAGTGGCATTAGGTTTCTATGTTCTGATTCTTTTCATTATTATCCAGCAGTTGGAAAATAATCTTTTGGTTCCAGCCGTTACTAATTTAACCACATCCCTTCAGCCGGTCGTTATCCTAATTTCTATATTGATCGGCGCTAAAGTTTTTGGATTTATCGGGTTAGTGCTGGCAGTTCCGACCGCCGTATTGCTTCAGGAATTATTGGACGATTGGTCCGAGACTAAAGCCAGACGAAGAGGACTGGGTCTTTAAAATTTCTAATTGCTCTAATTTCTAATTGACCTAAGTAAATTCCAATTAGTCATTGGTGCTTGGTTATTGTTTAGAAATTAGGTAAATTAGGTTAATTAGTAATTGTATGAGCAAAACATTTTATATAACCACCTCAATTCCTTACGTTAACGGCGCCCCCCATCTGGGGAACGTTTTGGATTCCGTCTATGCGGATGTTTTGGCGCGCTATCACCGTCAAAAAGGAGATGACGTCCGGTTTTTGACCGGATCAGATGAGCACGGCACAAAAATTCAGCGGAGCGCGGAGGCGGCTGGTTTAACTCCCCGAGAATTTGTTGATAAAAATTCAGCTAAGTTTAAAGAACTGAGGGAAGTATTGAATTTGTCCTGGGATGATTTCATCCGCACTTCCGACCGGGAGCGTCATTGGCCCGGGGCGCAAAAGCTGTGGCAGTCACTGGAAAAGTCCGGCGATCTGTACAAAAAGAGCTATAAAGGCCTCTATTGCGTCGGCCACGAGGCGTTTATCACCGACAAAGACCTGATGATAGGCGGTATTTGCCAGGACCATCAGACTAAGCCGGAATTGATTGAGGAGGAGAACTGGTTTTTCAAGCTTTCAAAATACGGCAAAGAGATAGGAGAGCGAATCAAGAAGAAAGAATTACGAATAGTGCCGGAGAGTAGGGGGCATGAGATTTTGTCGGTTTTGGAAGATGGTTTGCGTGATGTCAGCTTTTCCCGGCCGTCTAAAAATTTGTCTTGGGGCGTGCCGGTGCCGGGCGACGATTCGCAGACGATGTATGTCTGGGCGGAGGCGCTGGTAAATTATATTTCCGCTTTGGGTTATGGTTCGGCGGATGAATCTAAGTTTCAGAAGTATTGGGCGAACGGTGATGAGATTGTGCAGGTGATCGGCAAAGACATACTGCGTTTTCATGCGGCTATATGGCCGGGC
>JBBTRE010000037.1:0-3187 GCA_038065375.1 Patescibacteria group bacterium
TTAGATTAACCGCCGAACCGGAAACAGCGCTGTAAACTAAAAATATCGCCGGAGACTTAATCAGCCCGGTCTTCTCCAGATTGGTGGCGATTTCCCGGACTCCATCCCCTTTTTCCACAATAAACATCCGCCCCGCTCCGCCCTTCTCGGCAGGCGCCGCGAAATAAACCATTGGAGGAATAATTAAAATCGCCGCCGCCCCTAAAATTAAAATTGCTAATTTATGCATAATCCGAATCTCGCAGGAATGATGAACGCAGTACCTTGCTCTGAATTATTCCTATCAGCATAGCATTTACCAGCAAACTTGATCCTCCATAGCTGAAAAATGGAAAGGTAACGCCGACGACCGGAAGCAGACCAAGCGTGGAGCCGATATTAATCACGAATTGCGCCAGAAACATCATCACCGCCCCCAGACAAACTAACCGGGAAAAATTATTTTGAGCTCGCAAACCGGTTACCACTAAGCGGACGAGTAGGATCGTAAAAGCCGCCAGAATCAGAGTGCCACCCAGTCCGCCCCACTCCTCCACAAAAGAGGCGAAAATAAAATCGGTGGAGGCGGCCGGCAGAAATCCAAGCTGGACCTGTGTCCCCTGGCCATATCCCTTGCCAAAAAATCCCGCCGAACCGATAGCGATTTTAGATTGAATCACTCCATAATTTACAGCTAACGGAGAATAGCTTGGGTTCAAAAAAGCGATAATGCGCTCTTTCTGATAATCTTTTAAAAAATTACTCCAACCCCAAGCACCCAGGGCGCCCAAAATCAAAACACCGATTAAAATGTGCCGCCACTTAATCCCGCTGACCAGTAGAAACCCCATCCAGATACAAAAAACGATAATCCCGGTTCCCAGATCCGGTTGCTTCAAAATCAGAGCGGCGGGAATCACGAAATATAAAAATGACTTAATCAGCACTCCAATCCGGGCGATCCCGGCGTGTCCTTTAGCGAAAAAATAAGCGAGCAAAAGGATTAGCGCCAACTTCGCGAACTCCGAAGTCTGGAATTGCACCGGACCAACCACCAGCCAGCTTTTTGCCGAACGAATCGTCGGAGCAAATAAGAGAGTCGCCAAAAGAAGGACGACCGCGAAAGAATAAACCCCGAAAACAATCCAGCGGTAATTAAAAATCGGCCGCCAGTCAATTAAAGCGCAGACCGCCATGGCGACGGCGGAAAAACCCACCCAGATCAGCTGCTGCCAAAAAAGTTCCTTTTGAATGCTGGAAAGGATCAACAAACTGGAACCCACTAGAAAGAGCGCCGCTCCAGTGAGAATCCAATCTTGTCGCTTCAAAATAGCCAACATGGCTATTATCGTACCTCGTAAGTAATCAGGGTGTCTATTTCCGAAAGTTTGAAAGTCGTCCCCAGTGGAATGATGATCTTGAAAGATCGCTCTTCAAATGGCTGAAGATTCTGCAAAATGGTTTTGGAAGCCCCGACTAACCGGCTGGATTCATCGCTTAACTGTTGGAACACCAGCACGCCGACGCCCGCCCGTGAGAATGATAAAGATTCGCGGTTAACCAAAAGACCGGAGACGATTACTTGGGCGCCATTCACTTCTGTTTTAACTTGGCGGGTCTGAATCTGCGGCTCGGAAAATTCCCGGATCGGCTTCCAGACGATATTGGAAATGGCCAACTCGGGCTGCCCGACTACCGACCGATTATTGAATTTAAGATTCGGCTCAATGATCACCTTCTGCGCTTCGGCGGGATAAATAAATGACTCCTTAGTCAAAGTGAAGATCTTCGTACCACCGTTCCCTGGGAAACTTAAAGTGTAAGAGAAGGAGTCGGCGCCATATTCCAGATTCGGGTTGGATAAGGTTAGGATCGCGGTGGTATTCTCCCCCACTCCAAAATACTCAACCTTCGCCTGCAAGGGCAGGAGGTGGCGAATCGCGCAGGACTCACACGGACCTCCGCAATCTGTCTCTTCTTCTTTCTGGTTCAAGCGGCCGTCAAAACAGCTGGGAGCCGTCTCCCGGATAGCCAAATAACCGAGATAAGCGATCCCGGCTAAAATAACCAAATAGAAAAACCCGTAAACCAGCTGTTTAACTAACCTGGACATCTTAAGTAGATTATAAACTATTAGAAACTTTTGTATGCCGGCGTACCCTACTTTCCCGACTTCCAAAGAAACAAGTATCATCGGGTCTAAGTGGTTTCACTTCTCTGTTCGGAATGGGAAGAGGTGGTTCACACTTAGACAAAACACCGGCAAGCAAAAATTTCCAAAATTTTTGGACCGCTCAAATTGTCTGAAGATTAATTAAGCATTAAACCGGATGGCATTAGCCCTCAATTTTGAGGGTGCGACGGTTTATTAGTACTCCTCGGCTGAACACATTACTGTGCTTACACCTAGAGCCTATCAACGTGGTAGTCTTCCACGAACCGCGTCCTTGCGGACAACACTTAATCTTGGGTGAGGCTTCGTACTTAGATGCTTTCAGTACTTATCCCGTCCATACATAGCTACCCAGCATTCCAGTTGGTACCAGAGCTGGTAGACCAGAGGTATGTTCATCCCGGTCCTCTCGTACTAGGGACGACTACCCGCAAGTGTTAACGCCTGCAGCAGATAGAGACCAACCTGTCTCACGCAATACTCAATTATTACTAACTGTTTGGACTATACCACCACCCGTTCGCTAACTAGCGAATTAGGGGATCGACGTATTAGCCCGACATAAATGCCGGACTCTGATCAATAAAGATCAAGTCTCTACGGGGTCATGGCCACTGCTTCGCGGTGGAATTTCTAAATCCTAATTTCTAATTTCTAAATAAATCCCAATTTACGAACGTTAAAAACAATTTAGACATTCGCTTCATTGGTCATTAATTAGGTCAATTAGGAATTAGGTAAATTAGTCATTCCAGTGCTTAGCACTGGTTGGACTTCCCTCGGTATTATCCTTATCAATGACAGGTTAAATCATATTAGGACTTCACCGATATGAGTCGATTTTCTTACCTCTAGACCACGAGATTACATGGTTTTCGGGGTTTCTCTACAAGAAATTACTCTCTTGTGCCGCCGTGCTGTCGACAAATAGATCTATCAATTATTTGTCGAGGGATTCGATTGTCGTAAAGGGTTCTTTGTTGACGGTTTGAACCCAGCTCACGTGCCCTTTTAAATGGCGAACAGCCATACGCT
>JBBTRE010000038.1:0-16460 GCA_038065375.1 Patescibacteria group bacterium
TTCTTGAACAACCGGATTGGAAATCAATTGATCGTCCAAAAAGATCGCCAGCGGCTTGCCGATGTTACGGCTGGTGATGGTCTCAAAAAGCCGCCCTCCTTCAGGATTAAAATCAATCGCGATGATTGGCTGACCGGTAGTCTGATTGGAAACTACTTGCGCCTTCACCAAATATTTTCCGGTTAATCCGGTTTTCAAAAATGAGACTTTTTGATTGTCCCCTTCTCCGGTAACTTCTACTTCCCGGAAATCTAACAGCGCCGGCCGCCCAACCTGCCTGACCGCTTCCTCTAAATCTTTAATGCCGGCCAATTCAACGATTAACTGATGGGATTCACCGACTTTCGCGGTAGTAACCCGAGGCTCACTAACTCCAAAAGCATTCACCCGGCGTTCCATTACATCCCGCATACCTGACAAAACTGAGCCACGATCAGCCGAAGACACTCCCGTCATATCCACTTCATAAACTAAATAACTTCCGCCGACTAAATCCAAACCCAAGTTCCATGGTAAGAAACTTTTTCCGAAACCTTTTGGATAAACGAAAAAGGCGGATGTGGCTCCCAGTAACAGGACACAGAAAAGCAAAAGCAAATTTTTAGATCGCGCGCTCATCCCGTTAGAAGCAGGGTGCGCCCATTGGGCGTACCCGCGATACACAGATTAACTTTTTATTTACGACTTTATTAAACATATAGATATTCACAATCACCCAGATTAGTTGCTTCTAACGGGACGCGTGAAAATTGAATTTAATTATATATCAGACAAAAAAATTTACAAGGAATTTACTAATTTCAGGAAATATAGTAAAATGTATACTATTAAAAAGTAAGCGAACGCCCCCATAGCTTAATGGTAAAGCAGCTGCCTTTTAAGCAGTTGACCATGGTTCGATTCCATGTGGGGGCACAAATTAAAAGACCTCGGCTTGTCCGAGGTCTTTTAATTTCTACATGGAATCGAACTAGCCGCACCCCGTGTTGGAGAGATTGGAGAACCAGAAGGTTCTCCAGACGGGGGTCGGGGTGCGGCGAAAGTGTTCGAGGTTGAGCGAAGCGAATGCCCCTGTTCCTGCTGGGTTCACAAAAAAAACACACCTAGTTGGGGTGTTTGAGTTTTTCAATAGATAGAGTAAGATTTCTACGAGCTTGCGCTTCGTATTTGTCACTAAAGAACTGAGTGCAATAAATTGAGTGCCGATCCAGGAATGACTGAAGAATTTCTGCTCGCCCGCTTCTAAACACGTCTTCTCGCACCCAGCTGTATTCCTCTCTGATGTCTTCTTCATACTTATCAAACACTTCCTCTGACTGACCGAGGATGGCGAGATCAATATCCACGATCAACCGGCCGTCGTCAAAATCGGGAATCTCGGCGTGTTTTGTCGCCATAATCAGAGCGGCGACGCGCTGGAGAAATTCTTTGGAAATACCGGCCTCGTCTCCAATTTCCATGGCAAACTTAGCGCTCTCCTCTTCGTTGTTCCTCAGCACCGGATTATAGACCACGTCATGGAACCAGAGCGCGAACTCTACCACGTCCGGATCATCAGCCAGATGTCGCGCTTTCTGAAACTCCGCGATGCAGTTTTCAACGTGCGTGAAAGTATGATAGAATCGCCCGGCGGCCTGGTACTCCGCCAAGATAATGATCAGAGCCGAGGTGCTGGCTAAGGAAAGATCGTCGGATCCAATCCTCTGCCATAACTCCTCCCAAAGCTTAAGACTCTTTTTTTGCACGATGCGCCTCCTGAAGTTTTTTGAAAACCGGTTCGGGAACCATCTTTTTCACTACTGCCTCCCAACCTTCCGGGCCAACAAGACCCTTCACCATGCTGGAACTGATCTCTACGATTTCGCGGGGCGGAATCAGAAAAATAGTAGTGATACCGGGAACCATGTCCCCGTTCACGTTCCGCATGCCGCGCTCGTATTCAAAATCGCTTTCGGTGCGGACTCCACGCAAAATAAATCGCGCGTTTTTCTTCCGGGCGTAATGAATCAAGTATTCATTGGGAAAAATATCCGTATTAACGTTGGGAAAGCAGCAGGCCAGTTGAGCCAACATGGAAAATCTGTCGTCTAGAGAAAAAGCGCACTTTTTCCCCGGGTTGACCCCGATGGCAAGAATCAACTGGTCAAACAACTTCGCGCCCTGTTCAACCATCCACATGTGCCCGTTGGTCAGCGGATCAAAACTGCCGGCGTAAACGGCGGTTCTCTGCGTCATTACCCGCTCCTTTCGTTTTCAAAGTACGCTTCTAAAATATCACAAACTACGGAAATATTCAACGGTCCGCTTCAGTCCTTCTTCTAAAGCTATTTTCGGTTCCCAGCCAAGTTTTGCTTTCGCTAAAGAAATATCCGGCTTGCGCTGACGGGGATCGTCCTCCGGAAGCGGTTTGTAAACAATTTTTGATTTTGACGCAGTTTGAGCGATTACCTTTTCCGCTAATTCTTTCATAGTGAATTCCACGGGATTTCCCAGATTCACCGGTCCGGTGGTATCCGAGTTCATTAACCGGTGAAATCCCTCAATTAAATCCGAGACATAACAAAATGACCGGGTCTGGCTGCCGTCGCCGTAAATTGTGATGTCATCTCCATTCAATGCCTGCACGATAAAATTAGAAACGACCCGCCCATCATTTTTCGCCATTCTCGGCCCGTAAGTGTTAAAAATTCTTGCCACTCGGATTTCCATGCCATGCGACCGGTGATAATCAAAAAATAAAGTTTCCGCCACCCGTTTGCCTTCGTCATAGCAAGCGCGCGGACCAATCGGATTCACGTTGCCCCGGTAAGATTCTTTTTGCGGATGCTCCAACGGGTCGCCGTAAACTTCCGAGGTGGAGGCCTGAAAAACTCGCGCTTTATGCTTTTTAGCGAGGCCTAAGACATTAATCACGCCGATGGTGTTTGCTTTAACAGTGCGAATTGGATTGAACTGATAGTGCACCGGCGAAGCGGGGCAGGCCAAGTTGTAAACCTGATCCACTTTCTCATCTATCTCAAAAGGATTGATGATATCGGCCTCCATCAAGCGGAAATTGGGATTGGCGGTCAGATGTTCAATATTGGCGCGCGATCCGGTAAAGAAATTATCCAGGCAAATCACCCTCTCCCCTTTCTTGAGTAAATACTCGCAAAGGTGACTACCAAGAAATCCCGCCCCTCCGGTAACTAGAATAGTCATTGGGTTTCATTATAATATACTAAAGAAAATGAAGATTGCCATATTAGGGTACGGACGCGAGGGCAAATCCCTTCTGAAGTTCCTAAAAATCCGCCGGCTGGCGGACCCTAAATACAAAAAGGCGGAGATTTCCATTTTGGATCAAAAACAGGGGGAAAACTACCTGAAAAATCTGGCGGATTTTGATTTGGTCTTCCGCTCCCCCGGTGTACCGTTGAATCTCCCGCAAATCCAAAAAGCAATTAAACATGGCGTGAAGTTTTCCAGCGCGACAAAATTATTCTTTGATCTCTGCCCGGCGAAAATCATCGGCGTTACCGGCACCAAGGGCAAGGGCACAACCTCTACGATTCTCTACAATATTTTGAAAAAGTGTGGCCACTCAGTTTTGTTGGCAGGCAACATCGGGAAATCACCACTCAGCATACTGTCAAAAATAAAAAAGGATACACTAGTGATTTTAGAACTTTCTAGCTTTCAGCTTTGGGATCTGGCCAAATCGCCGCATATCGCTTTGATAACGGATATTTTCCCCGATCATATGGACGTTCATAAAAATATGGCGGAATATCTGGGCGCGAAAGCCAACATCGCTCGCTTTCAAAAAAAATCGGATACCGTGTTTTATTTCAAAGACAACCAACTCTCTTCAAAAATTGCCGGCTACAGCCACGGAAAAAAGATCGGGCTCGCCGGCGAGCCATTCGGTCTGAAAAAAAATCTGGTGCTAGCTTCGGCCGCGGCTGCCTATCTGGGATGTCCGGCAGGAAAAATTCATCAGGTAGTACGGGAATTCAAAGGCGTTGAGCATCGGATGGAGTTGGTTCGTAGTATAAAATCTCATTCTCATGTTCTCAAGAACATGAGAATGAGATTTTATAATGATTCAGCTAGCACCAATCCACAAACATCAGCGGCGGCGGTTTTAAGTTCCGCTAAATACCCGACGATTTTGATTGCCGGAGGGAAAGATAAAAATCTCAATTACAGACCACTAGCGGAGGCGATTAAAAAATCCGGGAACGTGCAAATGGTGATTTTAATGGGAGAGAATAAAGACAAAATCGCCAAAGCAGTAAAAAATGAAAAAATAAAAGTTAAAAGTGTAAAAAGTTTGAAAGACGCGATTCATGAAGCTTATAAATTCGCAAAGAACCACACTACTAACTACTTACTACCAACTACTATCTTGTTCTCCCCCGGCGCGGCCAGCTTTGATATGTTTAAAGACTACGCGGATCGAGGCAAACAATTTAAAGCGCTAGTTAAAAAACTGTAATAAAAAACCGAGCACATACTTTATGTGCTCGGTTAGGTCATCCAGAAACCAACTGCGTTGCGACCGGCTAACTGGCCACTGCGGCAGTCAGAGTGATACTTCGGGTCCAGCTCAAGCATTCCATCGCAACAGGTGCATTTGGTATCAAATTGCATATGGGTGGGCTTTACCTTCTGACCTTCCACCAACTGCTGATAAATCAATTGATATAGATCAACCGAACGCTTGCCCGCCCTCAGTCCCCGCGTGGCCTGACCGATGGGAACTTTAGCGGAAAAATCCGTCATTTCCGGCAAATGTTCGGCGCCATAGCAACATGGGCCGATTCCATTGCCTACCCAAACTTTGGAATCACCAGCATCAATCTGAAAATCCTCAAAAGCTGACCGGATGATGCCCCGTTCCCTTTTCCCCTTCTTTAACTCCGGCACCAAACAACGGAATCCGCCATGCAAAAGGAAAAATCTCCGCTTCTTGTCTTCGTAGATAAAAATCGTCGGGTCGTCGGCGTTGAACAGCATTCCGACTACCCGCAACTGATCAATCATAATTCCGTCCGCGTCATTCTTGGTAGTATCAAAATCAAAATCCAGCTGATAATTTTCTTTCTTCCAGGCCACGACTCGGTTAGTAGAGTTACAGCGAGGGAAGAAGAATTTATCGGCGCCGTCCAAATTGCCGAACTTCGCGTCTAACGTATCAATAAACAGCCGGGTGTCGGGTTGATTGGGATCAAAATTCCCGTCGGCCTTACCTAATATCTTGTGCTTGATATTTGGCATCGTGGCTGACCTCATTTCAAAATTCCAGTTTTAAGTTTAAACACAAGACACGATTTAGCAAGCTCTTTTCATAAACAAAAAAATGGGTTACGATATGCAGTAATGCGGTGGTAGCTTAGCTGGCTAAAGCGCCTCCCTGTCACGGAGGAGATCGCGGGTTCGAGTCCCGTCCACCGCGCAGAAACAAAATACGGCCTTGTGCCGTTTTTTGTTTCTGCCTGGGACTCGAACCAAGTAGCGCCCAGTGTTGGAGAGATTGGAGAACCCGAAGGTTCTCCAGATGGGGGCCGGGGCGCTACGACAGTGGTTCGGCGAGCTTTAGGCGGCAGCCTAAAAGCGAAGTGAAAGTCCCGTCCACCGCGCATTAATAAAGACTCCCTCAAATAGGGAGTCTTGTTTATTAGCAATCTTCAATCAGGTACCTCTCCACCGACTCTATGGAAACTCCATATTTCTCACACGCCCGAGCAAGAACGTCGGTCAATAGCTCTTTTCTGGATACACCCATCCTAATTAATTCTTCAAATAACTTTGCCGGAAGATCCAAAATCTCCGTTTTGCCTTTGCACTTGAAAACGCAAACCGCTTTGGACATGTTATTTCAACCCAATGAACCTAAAATATAATACAACAAAAAGCGTCCCTAATCAAGTAGTCCGAACTCCTGAAGAGATTTTTTGAAAATACGTAAAACGCGGATCGCCTCTTCTTTGGATAATTGAAAATCCGGATCCTGCGCGCAACGATTGCGAATCTGATGAGCTTCCAGCAACTCAACCAAATTCGGCATATCTTCCGGACCGAGTTGTTTGTAGCGGTCATCGGAAGTTAAAGCCCGTAAACCGGAGACACGTATCAAGTCATCCATTAGCCGGTCGGCCTCAATGATGGCGATTTTCCATTCTGATGAACTCTCCTTACGCATCCGGCGAAGAATTTTCTTCCAGGCGCTCAACTGCCGCATTTTCCCCACATCGCCCCAGCCCAACCAATCCATCCACTCCTCAATTCTTTTTACAAAGAAATTGCTTTCGGTGGCGGTATAAAAAATACCCCAAACTAAGACGGCGGAAATCACCAGCGAGGAAAGTTCAAAAATATATAAATTCGGCGCCAAAAAATCGCCAATCCCGGCGCGAATCTTTAAAATTATATCTAAGGTCCAATCTAAGTATTTCTGCATCCCGTTATATATAACTAAGCCGACAACTTCTCATAGAACTGCCCGATTCCTAAAATGTCCTGCTCTCGCCAGTGTTTACCGATGAGCTGAAATCCCACTGGTAGACTTGCCCGTCCGCTAGGCGGACCTGACTTAATCTTAGCAGGAATAGATATCGCCGGCAGGCCGGCCATATTCACAGGGATGGTAAAAATATCCGACAAATACATCGCTAGCGGATCGCTGACCTTCTCGCCGAACTTAAACGGCACTGTGGGAGAAACCGGAGTGAAGATCACATCCACCTCTTTAAAGGCCTTTTCAAAATCTTCCGCGATCAACCGGCGAACTTTTTGCGCTTTGGCGTAATAAGCGTCGTAATATCCCGAGGACAAAACATAAGTGCCTAAAATAATCCTCCGTTTGGTCTCCGGACCGTAACCGTGACTCCGATTTTTGCGATACAACTCTTCCAGCTTCAGTCCATCTCTCTCAACTCCGGAAACCGGAGCGTAGCGAATACCATCAATTCTCGCTAAATTGGAACTTACCTCCGCCGGCATGATTATGTAATAACAAGAAAGCGCATACTTGGTGTGCGGTAAACTGATTTCCTTAAATTCTATCCCTAAACTTTTCAATGAGGCCATCACCTCTTCCATCACCTTCACCACTTCCGGTTCCAATCCCGGCCCGAAGTATTCTTCCGGAATTCCAATTTTCAATTTTTTAATATCTTCCAATTTCGGATTCCAAAGCTCTTCCCCATATGCCTTCTCAACACTAGTAGCGTCAAACTGATCCCGGCCGGCAATAGATTGAAAAACCAACGCGGCATCTTCCACGGTTTTCGTGAATGGACCGATCTGATCCAAGCTGGAGGCCATTGCTATCAAGCCATGCCGCGACACTGAACCATAGGTCGGTTTCAAACCAACTACGCCGCAAAATCCGGCTGGCTGGCGGATGGATCCGCCGGTATCCGAACCGAGCGCCGCTACCGCCATATGACCGGCCACCGCGGCCGCCGATCCGCCGGAAGAACCGCCCGGAACTCTCTCCAAATCATGCGGGTTGCGAGTCTTCTTGAAAGCCGAGTTCTCCGTGGAAGAACCCATGGCGAATTCGTCCAAATTAGTTTTACCAAGAAAAACCGCTCCGGCAGATTTCAATCGGGTAATAACCGTGGCGTCGTAAGCCGCTTTGTAATTTTCCAGTATTTTGGAACCGGCGGTCGCCGGCAAACCTTGAATCAGAATATTATCTTTAATCGCCATCGGTACGCCGGTCAGCCATTCCAACGGTTCGTTTTTAGCAACTTTAATATCAGCCAACTCCGCCTGCTTCAACGCCTGATCTTTGTGAACACTCAAATAAGCGCCGACTTCCTGATCGCGAGTTTCAATATAATCAAAAAAAGTTTTGGCAACATCAAAAGCCGAGAACTCTTTATTCTTTAGCCCTTCGTGAAATTTTTTTATTGTCAGGTCGTGTAAATGCATGGAGTAATCGCGAATAATGCTAATTTAAGATTTAATATTGCGAATAATAGTGGTATCGCGTCATTCAAACACCGCGGGTGTTTTGAGATAACCCTTCTCCTTATCCGGAAACGCATCCGCTACCGGGGCGGCGGCCAAACTTGACTGGTGATCCGCGTCGCCGCGCAAAACATTCTTGGCGCTGGTGCCGCCGGTCATTGGAGCCACATTGGAAGTATCCAAAGATTCCAACTCGGCAAAGTGGCCTAAAATACTCTCCAATTCTTTTAAAAATTTCTCTTCCTCTTTTTCGGTCAACTCCAGATGCGCCAGGTCGGCCAAATGCTTTAAGGATTTCTTATTGATATCGCTCATTTACATATAATTCTATCCTAATTTTATTAAACAAAAAACCCCATAAATATGGGGTTCAAGCGAAGCACTTAGAAACAAGCAGGGCGACAATCCCGACATTCAGCAAAGACCAGAAGGCATTTACCAAATAATGCGCCTTACGCTCGCCCGGCCGCGCTTCGGCAGTAGCGATCGCGAAGTAAGCGAGGGCATTAGCAAAACAACTCAAGAGCAATAGAAAACTAGCGAGGATTCCGAGGCCAAGGTTGCTCATGATTTCTCTATCACTCCTTCAATCGTGGCAACGCTACCGCCCTTCCTAAGAGCGACGAAGTCGACGGATCCCCGGACTAAAAACTTTTCATAGATATCCGCCATTTTCCAATCAAATCCAGAACCGGCGCCCACCGCGTCACCGGCGATGGACACCAGAATGTCGCCGCTCCGTAAACCAGCAGAAAATGCGCCAGTTCCCGCAACAACTTTAGTGACCACCATAGAGCCGTCGTTGGAGCAGACCGCTTTGAAACCTAAATCGTCATAAGCTTTTTTCACTAGGCGGTCTTGAGAAAAACTGTGAGCCGGTCCGGCAAAAGCCATAGCAATACCGCCCAGCATGAACGGGCAGAGTACCCACCAAGAATCAATACCCAATAGGCCGCCACAGACCGAAATCAATAAAGGACCCATTACCATTAGAATCATGCCCGAAAGAAAGGTGGCGGCGAAAGCTGACTCTATCTTCCTATAGCTCTGCAACGACTTCGTCCCATCCATAACAACCTCCTCTGTTTGAACGAACCGAAGATATATTAACAGATAAAATCTATTTTAACAAGTCCTGAAACTCTCTTTCGTTCAAAATTTTCACTCCCAGTTTTTCGGCTTTGCTTAATTTAGAACCCGGCTCGGCGCCGGCCACCACATAGCCGGTTTTCTTAGAAACCGACTCGGAAACATCTCCGCCCAACGAACGGATTTTTTCTTTCGCCTCCTCCCGCGACATTCCCTCCATCGTTCCGGTCAACACGAAAGTTTTCCCCGTGAGATTGCCGCGCTTCGCTCGCAATGACGACGAGATTTCAAGGACAACGCCGGCTTTATCTAATTTCGCAATTAATTCCTGATGCCGCTTATCCCGAAAAGATTCGTAAATGCTTTTCGCCACCGCCGGACCGATGTCTTTGATGCTCTGCAGTTCCTCGACGGACATTGTTCCAAGCGCCTTCAAAATATCCAAAGGTTTAGAAATTAGAAATTCGGAATTATCTGGCTTTGCCAGATCTCGCGAAGCGAGAGAAATTGCCGATTGTGCTAACAATCTGGAGGTCTCTTCGCCGACGTGAATAATTCCAAGCGCGTAAATAAATTTCTCAATCTGAATCTTCTTTCGCTCTTCAATTTCTTTCACTATATTTTCCGCCGATTTTTCACCGAACCTTTCCAAAACTTCAATATCGCCTTTTTTCAAAGTAAAAATATCCGCGGCGTCGCTGATCAGTCCTTCATCCATGAAACGGTCCAGAATTTTCGGACCTAATCCTTCCATGTTAAATCCGTTACCGGAAACGAAGTGGTACAAGAATTCCCGCTGGCGGGCGCCACAATTTTTGTTGGAGCATTTATAAGCCACGCCATCACGGATTACCGCCGAACCGTCTACCGGGCACTTGGCCGGCATCTTGAAAGCTTTTTCTTTCCCGGTCCGCAACTCTTTCAGGACTTTATTTATCTTAGGAATCACATCGCCAGCCCGGCTAATGATTACCGTATCACCGATTTTTAATCCTAAACGCTCAATTTCATCGGCATTATGCAAAGTGGCGTGACTGACGGTAACTCCCCCCACTTCCACAGGCTTGAGTTCGGCGACCGGGGTCAATGCCCCAGTTCTCCCCACCTGCACCTTAATATCCTCCACTATGGTAGTGGCCTCTTTAGGCGAGAACTTATAGGCGGCCGCCCCTCTAGGCGCCTTACCCACTACTCCCAGCCGTTTATAGAGCTTTTGATCATTAACGCTGACCACAATGCCGTCAATCTCATATGCCAGCTTATCCCGCCTCTTTCCGATCTCGGAGTGAAATTTAAAGATTTCCTCCAAAGAATTAACCACTCTACCATCAGGATTTGGCGCGATACCGAATCTCCGAAGCGCTTTGTATGCGGAATCGTGGGTCGGATAATCTTTTAAATATTGATCCCCTTCGCCAGAAATCGCGTAAGCATAAAAATTCAGTTTCCGGGAAGCGGGAATTTTGGAATCCAATTGGCGAATGGAACCGGCCACTAAATTGCGGGGATTGGCATAAATCTTTTCTCCTTTCTTTTCCTGCTCCTCGTTGATACGGATAAATTCTTTGGTAGTTAAAAAAACTTCGCCACGGACCACCAGTCGTCCGGGAATTTCTAATTTCGAATTTCTAATTTCTAAACTAAGAGGGATGGCTTCAATGGTTTTTAAATTCTGGGTGATATCTTCCCCAAACTCGCCATCGCCTCGCGTGCTTCCCTGGATAAACAAACCATTTTCATAAACTAACTCCACCGCTAAGCCATCCATTTTCAAATCACAATAAAACCCTTCGGCCGACTCGGGGCCGATGGATCCTCCGAGATAATTTTTCATCCTCTCCATCCAAGCCCGCATGTCGTCTTCGGAAAAAGCATCGTTGAGAGAAATCATCTTTACCGCGTGCTTAACTTTTTTAAATTCCGCCAATGGCTCGCCCGCCACTCGTTGCGTTGGAGAATCGGAAGTAATCAGATCGGGAAATTGCTGTTCGAGATCAAAGAGCTCTTTTTTCAGAGCGTCCAGCGCCTCATCGGAAATATCGGACTTATCCAAAACATGATAAGAATAGCGGTATTTATTTATCGCTTTACGAAGTTTCTCAATCCTCTCTTTGGCGGCCTTCTTGTCCATACTCGCTATTCTACCAGTCACTAATCGCTAATGCCTAGCCACTACCTAAGCTTTCGGATACCAAGCAGAAAACAGAATCGTCATTACCACCATCACCAGCAAAGTCCAACCTAAAAGAATCAGGCCTTCTTTCCTATGAGGTTTCTCAACTATCAAAGCGATGCTATAGACTAAACCGGCGATTGAGTTCAAAAATGCCACCACCACGCCTATCCAAAACCATTTCCCATACAACTTAAAGTGATCTTGATCCATATCTATAAGTATAGCTTAATCAGCTGATCGCCGGCAATCAACGCTAAAGCCGCGCCAATGGCCAGAAAGGGACCGAATGGGATGGTGGCATGGACCTTTTTAACGCCGCTCAACAACAGCACTATAGAAACGAGCCCGCCGAGAACAAAAGATGAGGCAATAGCCAAAAGAATATTAGGCCAACCCACGATTAAGCCCAGCGCGGCAGACATCTTCCAATCGCCCATCCCCATTCCCCGATCACCGCTCAGCCGCACCACTAGTCCTATTAAACAAAAGCCCACTAAAGCTCCGATAATCCTCCCCGCCCAGTCGCCGTGAACATAGGCCAGTGATAATCCCAGAACTCCCAAAAAAATATTTAATCTATCAGGAATAATAGAAAGCCGAAGATCAATCAGGGTTATCAAAAGAAGGGTTAGGAAAATTAAAATCCAAACCGGGGCGAAGTAAAAGTACATTGGAA
Organism: Patescibacteria group bacterium; assembly: GCA_038065375.1. Taxonomy (GTDB): domain Bacteria; phylum Patescibacteriota; class Minisyncoccia; order UBA6257; family WO2-44-18; genus JAUSKF01. The sequence continues at coordinate 11,907 of JBBTRE010000038.1, forward strand.
CCAACACAAAAATCAGGCCACTCAAAATCTCCACGAAGGGATACTGCCAGCTCAAAGAATGTTCACAATCCCGGCACTTGCCTCTCTGCAAAGCGAAACTCAGGATCGGAACCAGCTCATACCAGCTCAAGATTTTCCGGCAATTAGAACAGCGCGAACGCCCCCGTATGATGTCGTTGCGAAAAATCTGCCCATCCTCTTCATAGCGCATCGCCAGTACATTTAAAAAACTGCCGAAGGCAGCTCCCAAGACAAAATAAGCAAGCGCGTCCAGCATATTAGATTTTATCTATCAAAAGCTTCAATTCGTTCGGGTTCAGGGAATGAAGCTCGGCGTTTTCTAAGGTAACTTTTTTATCTTTCACCAACTGCGCCAAAGAACGGTTCAAACTCAACATGCCGCTCTTGAGGTTCGTCTCAATCACCAAATCAATCTGATGAGTTTTGCGCTCACGGATTAAATTCCGCACCGCGGAATTAATCAGTAGGATTTCAAAAGCCGGGACCCGGCCGCCGCCGATTTTGGGAATCAGCCGCTTGGAAACCACCGCGATAATCGTTGCCGCCAACTGCGCGGCCGCCTGGGATTGTTTCTCGGGCGGGAAAATATCAATGATGCGATCAATAGTTTGCGCCGCGGAATTAGTGTGAAGGGTGGATAAAACCAAGTGGCCGGTCTCGGCGGCAGTCATGGCAATAGAGATGGATTCCATATCCCGCATTTCTCCAATCATCACGACATCCGGGTCCTGCCGCAAAACCGATTTCAGGGCGCGATGAAAATCCGCGGTGTCGGTGTTCACCTCCCTCTGCGAGATCACGCCCTTCTTCGGAGTAAATAAATATTCTACCGGGTCTTCAATCGTAATAATGTGCTCGTTGCGAGTTTCGTTAATTTCATCAATAATCGCCGCCAAGGTGGTGGATTTGCCGTGCCCGGCCGGACCGACAACCAAAATAAATCCTTGGGCCATCTTGGCAAAATCATGAAAAATCGGCGGCATTTCCAATTCATCAATACTCATAATCTTCGCCGGAATCAGACGGGCCGCCAGAGAGGTGTGGCCACGCTCCAGATAAACATTGATACGGAAACGGGCGCCGCTCTCGTGCGCAAAACTAAAATCCAATTCTCTCTCATTATGAAATTTCTCCTTTTGCTCCTGATTAAAAAGCGCCTCCACGATGCCATTGGCAATATCGTTATCCACCTCCGGCTCGTCTTGAATCGGGGAAAGTTCACCATCCACGCGGAGATGCGGCTTTATGCCGACATTAATGTGCAGATCGGAGGCCCCCCCATCAACGGTAGCGGTCAGTAATTTGTTGAGATACTTTTTGTAGTCCATTGGCGATATTAAATACAGAGTTAGATAAAATAAGCTGATCTATCCCACGGGTCGCGGCAATCTCTTTCGCTGTATTCATTATAACACCCCACACATAGGGAGTTATGTGCGGGGCACCGTCCGCCACCCCGGAATCGGACCCAAGGTCGGTGCGGAAAATATAGCTGATAACGCCATCCTTGATCTCGGTGTAAGTAGTACAACGGTGATCCGAATCAACGATTAAAATCTTCCCTCTTTTCTCCTGAAACTGATCGGCTAGGGCAAAACTAGCTAATTCTAACCGGATTAAACGTAAACCAACCAACCGCGCCACTTCCCGATAGGCCTTCTCAACATCACGTGGAATAGCCCCAAAAAAATAACGGCCATCTTTTAGATAGACGCCCTGAATCTTATACGCTCCAGGACGAGCCGGAATCAAAGCCGGATCAATAGTATCGCTGACAACCGTAAAAACATAGAACGGGGCGACAGACATCACCACTTCGCGGGACTGAACAAACATTTCTGCCAATAATCGCTCCAGTAGCGGCGACACATCGTCCGGGCGCATCGGTTGAATGGTGGAATGAAAAACCCGGCCGGATCGTTCCAAAATCCCCCATTGCAAAACTTTGCCCAGGGAATCTTTTTCCAAGACCCGTATTGAATTCGTGCCAATATCTATGCAAAGATAGGACTCATCTGCCATGGCCGAATATTATCTTAAACTTGCCGGAAAAATCAAAAAGCTTTTGCTGGATCTGCTGTTCCCGGCGTCACAACCGCCGGAAAATCTGAAAATCCACGAAACGCTTTTCTGCGCCGTCTGCCGGGCCCGTCTTCCGGAAAATAAGAAAATCTGCCACAAAAACGCGCCGTTAATCTTAGGCGCGGCGACTAATTATGAAAATGAGGAGATTCGGAAGGCCATCTGGCGTTTGAAGTACAGGGGAAAAACCGGCTTCTCCAATTTATTAGCCGGTATCATGGCAATCTACTGCAAACGGCTCGGGTTGGACTTAGATGAATATATAGTAGTGCCGGTGCCGCTATCCAAAGAGCGCCACCGTCAGCGCGGCTTCAATCAATCACATCTGATCGCCGAATCTCTATCCAAAAAGATTGGGCTTCCGCTGGTATCCGATGCTCTGATCCGTACCCTGCACACCGCTCCGCAGGCGGAACAAAAAGACTGGTTGGATCGGAAGAAAAATTTGGTTGGGGCTTTCACCGCCGCGGTCACCCACTCTTTAGAAGGGAAAAATGTGATTTTGATTGATGATGTTTGTACTTCCGGAGCGACTCTGCAAGAAGCCGCTAAAGCCCTTAAGACAGCCGGAGTAAAAAAGATTCTCGGGCTGGTGGCCGCCAAGGCCGGACAATAAAAAACTCCGACGGGTTACGTCGGAGCTGCTATTTATCGCCATCGTCATCATCTTGTCCAACAACCGGGCCCCAGTCCTGCTTATCATCGTCATCTTTATCGCCGCATTTGTGAGTAACCGTCATCTTCAGATTCAAATCCAGAGGGATGGGCAATGCCAGAAAAGGCAGAGTAAAAAGGATGGTTCCGATACCGGAGAGAACAAATAAAATCCCCAGCAAGTAATCATTCATCACTAGTCCGGTTGTTAAGCCGGCCAAAACTCCGAAAAATCCCACTAAGAAAAGGTATTTCAAGTTTGGTCTCAAACGGGAACTAGTTAGTATGATAGAACAAAATTAGCGTTCGCTCAAATTCCACCGCCGGGAAATAAACTTGCCGCCCTCAATCGCGAAGAGGTTGAACAAACACATACCGATAACGCCGGCGATCCAAATCGGCGGTAAAGAGACCGTTCCTAATATCTCCTGAAGGAATGGAATGTGTAGCGCTAACCACACGGCGCCCAGCCCGACCATTACGCCACCCAGCAACAACGGATTGGTGAATGGATTGTGAGTAAATACCGAACGCCGCAGACTGCTGACGGAAAAGATCACGAACAATGAAGATGCCGCGAATGCCGCGAACATAGCGGTCTTCACTATCTCTATCTCAAATCCCTGTTGGACCAAATAATAATAAAGGACGAAATAAATAATGCTGGTCGGAAGACCGACTAGGAGCGTCAGAAAAGCCATTTCTTTATCAAATAAACTCACGCCCTTTTTGCGACGCCTAGGCCCAAGATAATCGCCGTGATCTTCAAAGGCCAACGCCAAAGCCGGAAAAGTATCGGCGATAAAATTCACGAAAAGAATTTGGATAGCGCTTAAAGGCAGGTCTAGTCCGACAATGATCGCCCCTCCGATTAAAATCAATTCACCGAACAAAGAAGAGAAAAGATAAACAATCACTTTCCGGATATTTTCCAAAATCCGCCTCCCCTCCTCAATGGCCGACACAATCGTGGAAAAATTATCATCCAACAGCACCAGATCGGAAACATCTTTTGCCACATCAGTTCCGGAACCCATCGCTATGCCGATATCCGCTTCTTTTAAAGAAGCCGCGTCGTTAATCCCGTCGCCGGTCATCGCCACCACCTCGCCTAATTCCTTGAAGGCTTTAGCAATCCGAAGTTTTCCCTCCGGACTAACCCGGGCGACGATCTGTAAAATCGGCAAACGCTTTTTCAACTCCACATCCGAAAGCGAATCCAATTCCGCTCCGTCAATCACTTCATCCCGATCCACGTGAAAACCAAGCTCTTCCGCCACCGACTCGGCCGTGCCACGATGATCCCCGGTCACAATCATGGTGCGCACGCCCGCCTGACGGACCTTTTGGATTGCCTCCTTCGCTCCCAATCTCAATGGATCACGGAAAGAAATCGTGCCGAGGAAATGCAATTGCTCAAAATTACTCTTCTCCCGTAAAGAAACCTCTTTGTCGGCGGGAAATTTCCGGATTGCCAATCCCAAAACTCGTTCGCCGCTATAGGCCATTTTGTCCACTTCTTTAATCAATTCTTGCTTGCGCGACTCCGGAAGATCGGAATTTTTCAATAGAATCTCCGGCGCGCCAAAAACCGCCATCACTAAGCCGCTGTCGCCCTTAGATAACGAAGCGGAGAATTTATTTTTGGAAGTGAACGGCAGATAATCCAGTAACTCTACTTTCTTTTTTACTTCATTAATCAAAATACCGACCCGCGCGGCGGCCTTAACCATGGCGGCCTCCATCGGACGCCCGATTAAGCGCCATTTGGAATAATGTTCGCGGGCGTTTTCCCCC
>JBBTRE010000039.1:0-1457 GCA_038065375.1 Patescibacteria group bacterium
TCGGTCATTGCCGGTGTGGGTTTAGCCATTTTATTGGTGGTGCTTTTTGCTTGGCCCAACTTCAATAATCCCGATAAAAAGACGATTGCCACCTGGAATTCTCAAGGAATTGCCTGTCTGACCAATGGGCATTCCAATACTTCTTTGCATTTTCATCCGAGATTGCAAATTTTTGTTGATGGAGTAGAGGAAATCATCCCTGCTAATATCGGGATCGTGAAGCGTTGTATGTCTGAAACTCACACGCATGATGCCAGTGGCACTATTCACATTGAATCTTTTGACGGTTCTAAGCAGTTCTATTTGAAAGATTTTTATATGGTTTATAATCAAGCAATAGAGCGTGAGGGATACATTCTGAAGATGATGGTAGATGATAAGGAATCCAAGGAATTAGGTAGTCTGTTGTTAAAGGACAAGCAAAAGATTGTTTTGGAGTACACCAAAAAATAATGATTGGAGTAATCGCGAATAACGCGAATGAAAGAGGTAATATTGCGAATAAAAAACTATGAGGGAAAAAAAAGATTTCGTTCCGGACAAGTTTAAATTCACCAAGGATTTGGAGGGGATTAGCCTGCGTACTTTGCAGGAGCACTTCAAACTTTATGAGGGCTACGTGAAAAAGACGAATGAGATTCAGAAAAAAGTCTTGGAAGCGGATAAGTCGGAAGCCAACGGAGTTTATAGCTATATTGGAGAATTAAAACGCCAGGAAACTTTCGCGGTGAATGGAATGAAGCTCCACGAAGTTTATTTCGGGCATCTTGGCGGTAATGGTGAAGCCAGCGGCGAATTAGTAAAAATAATTGTGAGAGATTTTGGCTCTCTTGAGAAGTGGAAAGAGGAGATGGTCGCTACCGGACTTAGCGCGCGAGGATGGGCGATTCTCGCTTTTGATTTCTCCTCCGGAGGAGGATCCGCCTCCGGAGGAAAAGATAATCGATTGCATGTGTACGGATCGGACGCGCAGAATGTCGGCGCGGTTTGGGGAGCCATTCCATTGATTGCGATGGATGTTTATGAGCACGCCTACTTCATAGATTATGGCGTGAATCGTAAGGACTATGTCAATGCTTTTTTCAAAAACCTGGATTGGGAGTTCGCGAACAAAATTGTCAAAGAATTCGGTTTAGACAAGCGATAAGCAAAAAAACTTTAGAAAATCAGAAATCCGCCGAAAAAGGGCGGATTTTGCCATTTTCCTGCGTTTATTTTGATATGTACTGATGAGTTACGAAAAATTAGTGATTTTGTGCATAAATAAAGCGGGCTTATCCACAATTTCTCACCTCCCCCGGCTCTCCCGAATGATAAAATTTAATAGTAAGTGCACAGGTGAAAGAAATGATGAGAAAAGCAACTTACTACCTACTCAAAAAGGGAGTTTTTGGCTTATTAACCCTAAGCTTGTTTTTCTCTTTGTTTATTTCTCAAACCTGGTCCGCCGCCGGTGT
>JBBTRE010000040.1:0-1199 GCA_038065375.1 Patescibacteria group bacterium
TTCGATAACCACATTTTCAACCTTGGCATCCCGGTTCTCGGGATATGTCTCGGTTTTCAAATGTGGGCGAAGTACATCGGCCTTACGGTTCAAAGCGCCGAAAAGCGCGACTGGCATATCCGGTTAGCACCCCCAGCTCTGATAATATGGTTGAGTGACCAAAGAATATCCGGAGACGGCGCAAGAGTTTGCCAGTCAATTCGGGACAGAAGAAGCATGTCGTCAGTATCTCTTCGAGGTTCGGTGGGGCGATACGTTCACGTGCCCATCGTGTTCGCATACCCACACGTGGCAGCACCATCGCGGGATATTTCGTTGCAAACGATGCCGCCGCGACGTGTCGGTGACCGCTGGCACGCTTTTTCACGGAAGTCGTCTGCCCCTGCGAACGTGGTTCCAGGCTGCTTGGTGCATGGTCTCGCAAAAACAGGGCGTGAGCGCGCTCGGGTTGTCCCACGTCTTGGGCATCACGAGATACGAAACAGCGCTGCACCTCGTACGCACGATTCGCGCTGGTATGGTGCGCCCCGGGAGAGAACGACTCACGGGAGTAGTTGAAGTGGATGAAGTGTACCTTGGTGGCCTGCGGAAAGGACGGAAGGGCCGGAGTGCCTTGGGGAGAACGCTCGTCTTGGTCGCGGTCGAAGAGAAGACGGTGGGTATCGGTCGCATCCGAATCACCGCCATTCCTGATGCCTCGCTCGCCTCTTTGAGTCGAGCGATCACTGCCATGGTTGAACCGGGTTCTGTTCTTCGCACCGATCAGTGGCAAGGCTATTGGGGCATTGCAAAGTATGGATACCGTCATCGCGTCATTAAAAAACGCTCGCTCGAACCGGGCGAAGATCCGACACCGCTCGTCCACCGCATTGCATCACTTCTCAAGCGGGTGTTCTTGGGCACACACCAGGGGCGTATTCATGCGCACCAACTCCAAGGACATCTCGATGAATTTGTATTCCGATTCAATCGGCGAACGTCACGCTCTCGCGGCAAGCTCTTCTTTCGACTCGTGCAGAATATGGTTGCTATTCCTCGGTGAGGGGTGTCAAGCGGATATGCCGGTACCGGGTATTTGATTGGTTGAATGCAAAATGCATTAAGGTGCTCGGACATTGCTATTTGAAGTGACAAAGGCCACGGAGTGCACCACTCGGCCATCCGGCCTCGGGCATTTCCGCTAGGGCTGCTCGCGCCTA
>JBBTRE010000041.1:0-4124 GCA_038065375.1 Patescibacteria group bacterium
TTCCTCAACCGAGTTGGGGCTACTCAATTACTATCCGCGACAGCGAAGGTTATCAGTATAGGTATCTTCATATCAATAATGACACCCCGGGTACGGACGATGGACTTGGAGGTCCGGAAAACGCTTATTACGCGGGAATAAAACGGGGTTCTAAGGTGGTAAAGGGTCAGCATGTTGCATGGGTGGGGGATAGCGGTAATGCCGAAGGCACGGTTTCCCATCTTCATTTTGAAATACGTGATTCAAACCGGGCAACCATTAATCCTTACGATAGCTTGGTTGCCGCGGCTTTAAAAAATACCTCCGGACTGATAAGTATCGGCGGAGTCAGTGGCGCGGTTCAGCATCCCAGCGAGGGCGAACAGGGTCTCACCACCAGTTCCATATACATTTTCACCGAAGATCTTTATGAAGGAAGCAGTGGGGAAGCTGTCCGCCAGCTTCAGTTGAGGTTACAGGCCTCCGGCCATTTTACTTCTCCAATAGGGGACTATTTTGGTCCCCTCACAACCGCCGCCGTTATTAGCTACCAGAAATCGCGCAATATCGAGCCGACCGGTAAAGTCGGACTAGCAACACGCGCGGCGCTCAATGAAGAAGCGATACTCGCTTCCGAAGCGGTGAGTTCATCCACGGGGGGTTTATCCGAGGGTTCTCGTGGAGAGGCGGTTGTTCAGTTGCAGACACGGCTAAAAGAACTTGGCTATTTTACTTCCTACATCACCGACTACTTCGGCCCGATTACCAAAGCGGCCGTAATCGCTTTTCAAATAGCTAACGGCATTGATCCGATCGGCATAGTTGGTCCGAAAACTTCAGCGGCTCTCGCGCTAGATCCGACAACTCCGGTAACTCCACCAGCCACACCTCCGGCGGGAACAAAATATATTTTCACTCAAGACTTATTGTTAGGCGCTCGGGGCGAAGCGGTGCGGCAACTACAAACAAAATTGAAAGAGCTTGGATATTTTACTTCCTATGTTACTGATTACTTTGGTCCCATTACGCAGGCGGCGGTAATCAATTTTCAGCGCGCCAAAGGAATAGACCCCATCGGTATTGTTGGTCCTAAAACTCGCGCGGTTTTGAACGCATTGTAAATTCGCGAAAGCAAAAACGGCCTAGATGGCCGTTTTTGCTATTTCCACCGGGGTCTTTGCCCGCACTACGATGAAGCGCCGCTTCCAACCCTTCAAAAAATCAGCTTCGGAAATTTTCTTTTCTATTTTATTTCCGGAAGCCGGATCATGGTAGAAAATCATCCCATTTTCCATACCGGTTACCACCACAATATGCCCAAGCGTGGCTTTCGGATTGAATTTATTATGGATTGAAACAATCACCGGTCCGACTTTCATAAAGTCTTTGAACTTACCGAAAACCGTTTGGTTATCAAGATGCATATAGTCATAATTCTTTCCGCTAAGCCCATATAATCCGGCGAGGGCGGAAAGCTCTTTGTGCTTCCAACCAATACCCGGCTTGTAAGCGCCCAAATCCAACGCCTGCAAAAGCAGGTTAGAAACCGACACGCTTTTTGGCTTATAAAACTCCATCACCATTGCCATACTCGCGATACCGCAAGCTGAACTCTGCCACTCAACTTGAGGGATGTCCTGGAATTGCGAATAGAATGGGACGTTATCGTAATATATCATCAGGCATCTATTCTATCACAAAATAAGACCTATGTCAACCATAAGCAGCGGTTGGTGAGAAATGGTGTAAACTTAACTAAATGAGCATTTGGAGAGTCTTATTGAAGGACTATAAAAAGCATACAGCCGGTGTGTTGGTATCAATTTTGCTGGTTTTTGTCGGCTGGGTATTTATGGAGTCGCAATACATCGGCCGCTTTTATCCCGGCGTTGCTATTGCCGGTGAGCCGGTTGGCGGGAAAACTTACACGGAGGTGTTCATTGATTTCAAAAATCGGGCCGAAAAACTGACCGTTGACGGTCTCCGAATTACACTCATAAGCAGTAATGGCGAGAAAAAGATGCATGTGCCGATGTTGATCAGCGGTTTAACTGCCGACAATTTGGTGGAATATTTTTCACTGGGTGATTGGGAAGAAGCAACTGAAGAAGCTTACAAATTTGGCCGCTCCGGTCCCTTACTTGTTCAACCGATGCATAAGCTTTCCGCTCTTATTTTTGGTTCTAATTTTGAATTGCCCGTGGCAGCGCGGAAATACGCCCTGCAGTCGCTTTTATCACGTGAGTTGAAAGGTTTCTTTAAAGAAGTAGCGTCGGCCCGGTTTATTTATGACGGCGCGCGGATGGCGATAGCAAAAGAGAAGGACGGAGAAAGCGGCAGCGTGGATGAAATCGCGGCGATCATTAATTCGCGGTTAGTCGCGTTTGATCCTTCCCTGATTTCTTTTTCAGCCGTTCCGGTAATGCCGGTGGTAACCGCGAAACAACTTGAACCATTTTTGAAACTGTCTAATGAAGTCGCCGACGAGACAAGTCTTGTTTTCCATTATCAGGGAAGCCGATGGAAAGTCAGCGGCCGTACGCTTGCGACTTGGCTGACCATCAAAAAAGAGAATGAAATTGGTATTGATGACGCTAAGCTGAAGAATTTCCTCGCCAAGACAGTCGCGCCCGCGATCAATGATCCGCCCCGTAACAGCCGATTTGAAATGCGCGACGGCGCGCTGGTGGAAATTATTCCCGGCAAATCGGGGAATGTGGTGGATATTGAAAAAACTATTCAGCAGGTGGAGAGCGTTGTTTATACTGTTCAGAAGTTCTATGCCACTACCGCGAATCTTTTGCTTGCCCTGACCTCGGCCGGTTCGCAGATAGACGTGCAGGCGCGGACAGGGATCATTGAGATTCCGATAGAAATTACCCGAGCCGATCCCCAGATTACCAAACAGATTGTTGATAATTACGGCATTAAAGATTTAGTTGGTTCCGCGAAGACCAGTTTTAAAGGAAGCACTGATGACCGGAAGCATAATATTGAAACCGGCGTTTCCAAGCTGAATGGCATTCTACTCGCGCCCGGTGAAGAATTTTCCGCCGTGGAAGGAATTGGCGTGACCAGTGAAGAAGAGGGGTTCGTTAAGGAGTATGTTATTAAGGATAATAAAAGCGTGAAAGAACTCGGTGGAGGGCTTTGTCAGCTGGCCACCACGCTTTTCCGACTCGCGTTAAATACGGGATTGCCAATAACCGAAAGGAAGAATCATCTATATGTAGTTGGGTATTATGGGCCGGGTCTGGATGCCACTATTTATGGTCCTCATCCGGATTTGAAATTCGTGAACGATACGGGTAACTATCTTCTCTTACAGGGGAAGGTTGAGGGCAACGATTTGTTATTTGAATTATATGGTCAGCGGGATGGGCGGATAGCGGAGATCTCTAAGCCAGTTCTTACTGATGAAATACCGGCGCCTCCTATAAAATATGTCCCCACGGCGGATCTGAAGATTGGCCAGATGGAGTGCAGTGAAACCCCGCGCAAGGGAGTTACCGCTGAGGTCACTTATGACGTGCGTTACACAAACGGTGAAACAAAGAACCAGACTTTTCATAGCGTCTATCAGCCATGGCCGAAAATTTGCCTCTTCGGAACCGCGGGTCCGCTACCTTAAAATCTCAATATGTCCGTCGCCCTACTGAAAATCTTCACCGCCGCCTTCCTGCTCAACGTCGTCTGGGAATTTTCCCACTGCATGCTTTATAAAACTTGCTGGACGATGAAATGGCCGGCGCTGACCAAGCTTTTGTTGAAAATGTCGGTGAAAGACGGAGTTTGGATCTGTCTATTTTATCTGATTAGCTATGCCGCGTTTGGTAATTTGAATCCACTAGACAACTGGATGCAGGTGGCGGTTTTTGCTGTGATCGCGTTGATGTTTGCTTTCGTTGACGAAAAAATATCCGTGACTATGGGTCGTTGGGAATACGGCCCGAAAATGCCGTTAGTTTATGGAGTTGGCCTCACTCCGCTTTTAGAATTGGCCGTGACAGGAATTGCAATTTTTTACCTCTTGTCCATTTTTTAATTACTGCTTCGCGCTTTAATGCTAAGCTGCGATTTTTTTGTTTCTCCGTGTAAAGGATTTTCGTTATCTTTTTTGCTTTCGTATATTTCGCCCCCTTTCC
>JBBTRE010000041.1:4134-20225 GCA_038065375.1 Patescibacteria group bacterium
TCGTTAAATCGTCGCTTAACGTCCGTTGTGATCCCAGTATAGATACTTTTATCCGCGCAGAGCGCCATATATACGAACCAAGTCATATTGATAGAATAGCAGGAACGTGGTATTTTATCGGTAGTTCATTAAAGAGAATCCGATGGGTAACAAAAACCCGAAAGTAGTCATAAATGGTTTCGGTTCGGCGGACTTGATCAAAAAGTTAGAGAAGGCGAAATGGTCGGCTAACGTGCCGGGTATGCCCGCCTTGAGAACTTTTCTCGGTATTTCCCTGGCCGGAATGCGACTCACCAGTCCCGGAGACATTTTTTCTTTTGGCAGATTCTCGGTCACGGTAGAGAATTCGTCTACCGGAAAAAGGTTTGAGGTTAAAGGATTTACGACCTCCGATGTCGTTGCCGGACTGCAAGCCAACCCGCAGATTGTTATCGGGCAGGACGCATTGCGGCTGAACTATATAAAGCACTACTGCCGATTCCGAGTCACGGTAGAGAGGATCAAATGAAGATTAAAATCCCGCAGTGGCTTGCAAGTTTCCTGAAAGGCGCCGGAAGTGTTTTGGAAATCTGGCCGACGCCGCAACCCACTTACGAACAGAGATTTGGCACCGACGAAGAACGGATGGCTTCCGACTGGCAGAGAGTTGGGGATGATCTGCAAAAAGCCATGGATGATGTAGGAGAAGACATTGAAGGGGAGAAGCCAAATGTCTAAGCGACAGGATGCCGATCTGAAGAAGATGAGACCGGCGCAACTGCGGGCCGAGGTGATGAAGATGCGTAGAGCGCTCCGCAAACATCGGGCGCTCAGCGAAAATTCCCGCTGCTGGCACTGCGACCTTCAGCTCTATGAAGTTTTGCCGGATTCCAAACCGGCAGGGAAGATGACTAAGCCAGAGCCAGAACTGCTCCGTAACTGCCGCCGTTATATCCGGCAACAGCAATGTGATCAGTATCAATGCAAAAACCGCCCCAAGTGAGGCGGTTTTTTTTTGCTTTTTAGATCAGTCCCATTCCGGCGGCGATTACGGACCATGCCTGTATGTCTGTGATATTGAATTCTTTTTTCATCGCCTCCACAAGATCACGTCTCATTCTATCCCCGTAATCTTGGCATAAGAGCGCATAATTCGGACAATCAATTAGCTGTTTCACGGTGATGCCATTGTCGTCCGCGACCTTCTGATTGAATTCCTTCTTTGTCTTCGGCATCCGACTTTCAAATTCTGTTCTCAGTTTTTTAACCTTTTCATTTTCTTCATCGCCAATTTCCTTTGGCACACCCACTATCGCCAACTCTAATTGCCTCTTACTGTAGGGGATTTCCATCTAAGCTCCTCCTTCTCTGTAAATGTTCCGCTGACATATTAGCAACAATCCCGGAATTTTGCAAACAAAAAAATCCCTTAACGGGGATTTTGAGTCTTTGAGGGATAAACAAGGCAGGAATACTGGCCGGCTTTGAGGTAGACACAATCTTCTTCAATCAGGCGGGCGATTTCGGCAAGCTTCTTAGCGAGGATCGGAATCCGTTCTTTGCCGTTGAAAGAAACTTCATACTGGCGGCACTCGTCAGAAACCAGCGCTTTTTGCGTACTTTTCCAGACACCGAAGCTGGGAATGGTGGTGGAGGTGTAGGCGCCGAATTGTTTGATGAGAAACTCGTGAATATCCTTTTCAATGGTGGTTTTCTTGAGTTTCGCCTTCAGCTTCCAGACCGGCAAGAGAAAGATCGCCGGCCGACCAAGGTTTTCTAAACGATATCCCTTGCCCTCCAACCCTTTCCACTTATTTTCCGTGGTCATCGCCATCTCCTTTGATGTTCTGGCAAGATATTACCATATTTTCTCCCAAACTTCAATCCCACCTTTTATTATGACTCTGTTTTCTTCACTATGCTCATATTCGCGCGAATATGAGCATGAGGACTTGATTTTATTGATAAAGTATGATATTTTAGTACCAGCAGTTTGAGTCCCCTCATTTCTTAGGAGAATGCCATGGCCGGGAAGAAGCCGAAGACGGTAAAGGTGAGTTTTGCAGTCTATACGCGTAGTAATGGTGACGGAAGCGCCAGTCCGATTTTTTATGCCAATGAGAAGCTGGCAGAAAAAGCCGCCGAAAAGGATGATGAGCGGTTTGGCGATGACGTAACCACCATGGAGCTGGAAATTGATCTGGCAACCGGGAAGATTGTCTCCGGAGTGGAGACGAGCGTTGAAGAGGATGAGGACAAAGAAGGTGACGAATAAATGGAAATTCCCGAGATGTTCAACATGAAAGATGGAAAGTTGGAGAAAGTGGACACGAGTTTAAAGAGAATGGCTGAACTCGCGAAAGAGCGCCTGGATATCGGCCGGACATTACTCCACCTGCTTTACATTAGTAACCTGGCCACACCCGAACCGTTGCGAGAGATTATCAAGGGCTTTGTAAACGGGAAGTACAAAAAAGAAGAGGCGATCAAAAAACTTGACGCTCTTCACTAAACCAGAAAGGAGGGCTAGATGCATAAGAGAGTGATTTTTCAAGACATTGACGGCGTCCTAAACACGAGAGAGTACATGCATAAGGTTGACGATTACGAAGTGATGGACCCGGTGAATGTCGCCAGGATGCGAGCAGTGGTGGAAAAGACCGGCGCGCAACTGGTCATCTCCTCGGCCTGGAGAATCAGTAACGACTGGGAAGAGAGAATCCGGAGAGTGATGGCTGAATCCGGATGGGTGAACCCGCCGATCATCGGAAGAACGCCGGGAGATCACTCCCGTGGGGCCGAAATCAATACCTGGCTCCGGGAAAATCCGACCGAAGACTTCGTGATCGTGGATGATGACGTCTGGGATATGTTGCCGGAGCAAGCGTCTCACATCGTTGAGTGCGACGAAAAAATCGGTTTTTCCGAAGTAAACCAGAAGCAGATTGAAGATCGTTGGATGCCGCTTCCGTAATCCGGGGGTGGTAACTCAAAACCATTTAGGAGAAAGCCGTGGAGAAAAGAAAGCCTTTCCTTACACCGTTCAAGATATTCTTGCTGGTTATCACCGCTGTCGCATTCGCGTGCCTAGTGGGCTGTGATAGGGCCGCGGATCCGACTAGCGTCGCAACTGTTTCGCCGACGAAAGTAGTGGACTACAAAAATGGCGTTTATTACTTTGACTACCGCGGCCCCGATTACGCGAATGCTCTCTCGAAGTTCATCGCGGAACATCCGGATCTGGAATTTGTAGACTCTACCGGTAATGGGACTGGTGGGCACGGAAGTGACCGGGGATATTTCGTAGTTTTCCGAAAGAAGCAACTTCCTGCCGAGAACCCGAAGTAGAATCTCACCAACTCACCGCCCCGACTATACGTCGAGGGCGGTTTTTTTGTTTTTGCGAAAGCAAAAATATCCTGAGTTGAGCGCACAAAGGGTTACTTTCGGCTTAGTTTATAGACCACGCCGGCAAAATCGTCGGTGATGTACATCGTGCCGCCGGGTTGAATCAATAGGCCAACGGGGCGACCACTCACTTTGCCGTTCTGAATAAAGCCGCTGATAAAATCCTCCACTCCGGAATATTTCCCTTTTGCATCCAATTTCAACCGAACAATTTTATAACCGGTCGGCTCACTGCGATTCCAGGAACCGTGATAAGAAACCAATAGATCATACCAATATTCCTCCGGCCATCCTTCTTCGGGAACGAAAACCAAACCCAATGGAGCGGAATGCGCCTGCAAGTCTATATGCGAAGCGGCCTCAAATGGCTCCATACAGGGGTTACGGATATAAGTATTTTTATCAAAAGCGTCATCGTGAATATTTTTTCCGTAACAATTTGGCCAGCCATAGTTCCTACCCTCGGTCAAAATATTAATTTCGTCGGGTGGAAGATCGTCACCCAGCAGATCCCGGCCCATTTCTGTGCCCCACATTTTTCCATCAACATAGCTCCAGGTGAAAAATACGGTATTACGCAAACCTCGGGCGAATTCTTTCAGATCACTGCCGTCCGGATTCATTGAAAAGATTTTTGCCCGTTGCTGATTTTCTTCATGACAGACATTGCAGGAAGAACCGATAGACACATAGAGCCGGTTATCCGGGCCAAATTCTATCGTTCGGGTAGAATGACCGCCGCCACCCGGTAAATCGGCGATTTTTTCTATTTCACCATCGGAATAAAGAGGAACACGGGAGATCTTATCAGTTTCGGCAATATATAAATTCAACGGATGCTGAGGATCCAGAGCCAAGCCATGTGGTTGGCTCATATTTTTAAAAACATCTACTTGCCGGCGAACTTTGCCATCTTCCATTTCCAGAGTGGTGACTACTCCCTTAGACGGACGGCTAACCCAGAAATTTCCGAATTGATCTTGTACGATCACGCGAGCGCCGGAAAGTCCGCTGGCTAAAATTTCCAGGTTAAAACCGGAGGGGATTTGTAGTCCGGTCGCCGATTCTTCAGAAGCGGGGGCCGGTGAAGGTAAGGGCTGACCTTTTTGCCAGAACAAATAACCGCCTAACACCACGATCACCACTGCCAGAATCAAAAGTTTCGTTTTCATAAATTAATTGTAATATAGCACGAAATCTGATATAATTCGGACGGAATTTTGACAACCCAAGGAGGCGGGAATGAAGCTGAATAAGGTCATGTTCGTTGGAACCGGCGGCGGAAATGATATTTTTTCCTGCGTATTGGCGGCGAAAGCGCTTTGGCGGATGGGTTGGCGATGGGAAGAGTGCATGCTGGCCGGCGTACTTAGCCCGTTTCATCATTATGAAGGAATGGAGGATTCCGGTGATGGAATTCTGGTGGCGAGGCCGGAGGCGCGAAGATACGTTTGTCGGAATGACAAAACCACCCGAATCGGATTCATTGACGCGGTGGTTTCCAAAATGGGGTTTGAGGAAGAAGCGCTCGCGGAGTTGAATGTCTTGGGGGTTTGCCAATTCTCCTTACAGGAAGGATCCATCGGGTTGGCGAAAAATTTTAAGAGTCTTGCCGAGGATGGCGCTTTCATCGTATTGGTGGATGTCGGCGGAGATATTTTCTATCGGGGTAAAAAAGACCCGCATGTCTTAAGTCCGATGTTTGACTCAATAGTTCTAAGAGCGTTTGTTGATTCAGCGGCCCCCGGGATTTTGTTTGAGGCCGGTCCGGGAACGGACGGAGAGATGGAACCGGAGGCACTGGAAGAAGCGTTGACGGACGTTCAGGCGGTATCCTACGAATTGGATCCGGAAGTAGTTGATGAGTGGGAAAAGCTTTATGAGAAATGGATTGCTCCGGTACGGACCGGGCGGACGGTGCCGACCACCATTCAAGCATATCGGTCAGAAGAAGAAATCCTGAAGCTGACTTACAGAGCCCGGGCGCATATTGGCGACACCAAGCTCTACCACCGCTTTGAGCAGAGGATTAAAACATCACTTTGTAAAAAGTTTTTCCTGGTTGATCCCAGGAAAATCGTTAATCCCTTCGCGGTTGACTGCGATAGCCCGCTGGACTGGTTCCTTGGAACACAGGTGGAACAGCACCCTACAAACTGCGAAGCGAATTTGGAATATTTTAGGATTGGGGATCGGCTGTTTCAGTTTCTTACTCCTTCACCGCTGTTTCCGGAAGAAGCCCGCAATAAATTGATTGATCAGGGCTTGGAGGATTTGGAGGCGGGAGTCTGCGATGTGGTATTAATGTTCCATGATGATTGGTGGAACACTTCAGCTTGGTATGTCGGAGCGCTGACTTCTATAAATTTCTTCGGCGTGGGCCTGGTTGCCATAGAGAAAAGGAGATAGAAATGTGGGAGGGTATGCCGAGTTGTGACGAATTGATCGCCAAAGCAAAGAGATTCGCGGAAAAGATTCATGAAAAGCAGACCCGCTACAACAAAGCCAAGACGCCAGCGATCACTCACATGGCGGAAGTCGCAGGACTAGTAGAAGAAGCGGGTGGCAGTTGGGAAGAGGTGGCGGCCGCCTGGCTACATGACACAGTCGAAGATGCTGATCCTCCCATCACGGTTGAAGATATCCGGAGAGAATTCGGCGAAGAAGTGGCTGCGATCGTTGATGGCCTGACTGATCCAAAAGATTTTGAAGGTAAGCCGCTTTTGTGGCGGAAGATCAAGCAATCTGAAAGAGTCCTCTCAAAATCCAGGAGTGTCTGCCTAGTAAAAATCGCGGATCAGATTTCCAACGTTCGCTCTCTGGCGCATGACCCGCCGGAAAAGTGGGATCAGGAAAAATGCCTCACCTACGCCGTCGGCGCTCTGCTCATTGTTCAAAATTGTTCCGCGAGAGGGACTCATTTGTATCTGAAGGAAAAGTTCCTACAGGTTTACCAGAAAGCTATACAAAAACATCTCTAAGCAAGACCGCCCCAACCGGGGCGGCTTTTTGTTAAGATTAATCAATGGAAATCGCGGTTTTTGGCGGAGGATGTTTTTGGTGCACGGAAGCCGTTTTCAAAATGCTCAAAGGAGTTAATTCGGTTCTACCGGGATATGCCGGAGGCGCGAAGCCAAATCCGACTTATGAAGAAGTTTGTAGTGGCTCAACTGGGCACGCGGAAGTGGTGCAAATTGAATACGACCCGGAATTGGTTAAATATCAAACTTTATTGACGATCTTTTTTGCTTCCCATGATCCGACTACTCCCAATCAGCAGGGCGTGGATATAGGGACGCAATACCGCTCGGTTATTTTTTACACCACCGACAAACAAAAACTGGAGGCGGAAGAATTCATAAAATCTCTTAATGCTTCAAACAAAATGGGAGCGCCGATTGTTACCGAAGTTAACCCGCTGGATAAATTTTGGGAAGCGGAAAATTATCACCGGGACTACTACGCGAAAAACAAAAATAAATCGTATTGCCAGATTGTAATCAACCCCAAGTTGGAGAAAGTTCAAAAAGAATTCGCGAATTTATTAAAAGGAGGGGATTAGCGTGATATACTAGGGGTAGCAATTTCGGAGAGCAACAATGTTTATGAATCCACGCCTGCTAGCTTTGTTGGCCGCGGTAGCCGGAGGCATTGTCGGATATTTTTTACCCTGGCCGATTCTGATTTTTATCACTATCGCGATGTGGATCTGGTTTATTTTTTTTACGCCCGCGGCCTATGGCAATCTCATCTACCGGCTCTTGACGATCGTCCCATTCTTAGGGTTAGCGTGGCTCATTCTGCTTTTTCGAGCCCTGCTTATCCCCTAAATTGACCTCGCTCTGCGAGGTCTTTTGCTATAATTCATTTATGGAACAAAAAATTAATTCTCATCGGTTAGGGATGGTGGTTGGGTCATTGGCGGGGCTGTGGCATTTAGTTTGGGTGGTCTTGGTCGCGACAGGCGGAGCGTCAATATTAATGGATTTTGTTTTCCGGCTTCATTTCGTTGAACCGCCATATGCCGTTATGGAATTTGAATTGGGATCGGCAATTTTGTTGGTTGCTTTGACAGCCATCGTTGGGTATGTCGCTGGATGGGTGCTGGGAGCCATTTGGAATCGGGTTTACAAGGCGTAACAATACTGATATTTTTTAGTTAGTTCCTTTTGGGAGGTCTAATGCCAGCTAAAAAGTTGATGTTGTACTGTGACCACAGTCATGAGGCCGAGCTTTTGGCCCGGTTGCTCATAAACAATGGCTACAAGATAGAGAAAAAGTTTACTGCTTCAAGCGAACCGGTAGTAATACTTGAGAACGGCGCTGCTCTTAGTGGCTACTCTTATATCAAGGCGAACTTGTGGCTCGCTTAGATAAAGACATTAAGAAAATGACTCCGGCGCAGGCAAAGCAGAAATTGCAAAAGATCCGGAACGCGGTAAGACGCCACCGAGATGCCAAAGGAAACGCGCGTTGTTGGCACAACGACCTTCAACTTTATGAAAAAGCGTTACCGGAAGCCAAACCGGCCGGAAAGATGGATTTGCCGGAATCGGTACTCCTGAAAAATTGTCGTCGCTATATACGCCGTCAGCAATGCCCTTCGACCGGCTGTAAGAATTAAAAAATACCCCACTCCGGGGTTTTTTATTAGTGTGTAGTATCTCACGACCGTGAGATACTACACAAACTTATTTATTTCCTCCTAAGGAGGATCCGCCTTCGGCGGAAAATATCCGGGCAGTCTTCAGATACCAGAGATTAACGTTATCAAAACGATTAGAGGAATAGGCGATCGGACCATCGGGGAAACCACCTAATGAGCGGGAGGTGGCGTAGAGATAATTTGGTGAATAGAGGAAAACCGCCGGCCAATTGTCGTGAATAGTCTTCTGGACTTTAGAAAGTAGGGCATTGCGAGCCGAGCCATCCAAGGTTTGGCGAACCGACTCAAGGGCGGTGTCCACATTTTTATCATTAAATAAGGAAAGGTTGAGACCCGGGTCAAAGCGCTGGGAAGAATGCCAGAAAGAGAAAATATCGGCATTTTTATTCAAAGTGTTTCCGAATAAAATCATCTGATAATTTCTCGGCTTGATAATACCGCTCAAAATATCAGCCGATTTCAAAACCGCCGGATTAATTTTTACTCCAATCACTTTCCACATATCTTTCAATTCATTGGCAGTTTCCGACAAGAAACGGGATTCCGGAATGACTAAATCAAATTCCAAAGGAACGGTAGTTTTTTGGATCACTTTCTCGCGAATGCCTTTCTCATTAAGCTTCCAACCGGCTTTATCCAGCAACGCATTGGCTTTTTCCGGAGAAAATTCCTCACCGGCATAAACCGATTCATCGTAACCCAGAATATTTTGCGGGATCGGACCAAAGGCGGGTAGAGCTTCTCCGACTAAAGATGAGGTGATAACCTGGGCGCGATCGGTGGCCAAATTCAACGCTTGACGCACATCTTTTTCCTTCAGCGCCAAACTGGTGTTTGGATTAAGAAAAATCGCGTAATAGCGGGACCGCCCGGGGTTCAAAATTTCCAGGCTGATTTTCAGATTTTCCAAATCCTTGGCCTCTAATCCGCCTAAACCATCAACGCTTTTTGAATTGAAAGCGCTGATCGCTTCGGTTTTATTCGGGAAAAATCGGACGGAAAAATTCTTGATAAACGTCTTCTGGCCGGCAAAATGTTTATTAGCGGTTAGAGTGTATTCTTCAATGAACCCGTCAGGCCGTTTTTCATATCCGACTACCCGGTAAGGACCACTGCCGACCGGCTGGAGACTGAATTCCGAAAGCCGGAAATTCTGCGGCGGAATACCGTCAAAGATATGTTTTGGAGCAACGCGTAAATTTTGGATATTATCCCGGAAAAAGGCATAGGTATTTTTTAAAGTAATCCTCAGTTCCAATTCGCTAAGACGTTCCGTGGCCACGCTTTGCCAAGTGGCAAAAAGGGGAGAGCGGGCATCCGGATCCTGGACGATACCGATAGTGAAAATGACATCTTCGCTGTTGATCGGCTCGCCGTCGCTCCACTTCAAATCCGGTTTTAACGTGATGGTCCAATTTTTTTGTTCGGCATCGGACTCATATTTTTCCGCGAGATCCGATAAGCTGGCAAAGGTCAGGGCGATTAGATCCCGGTCGGCGTCGTTTTCCCCGGCAATCAACGGATTGATCGCCACCGGCTGACCGATAATTCCCTCGGTGTAACTGCCACCCTCGACCGGTTGAGCGGTGGTGTTCTGATAATAAAGAACCAGCGCCAGAGTAATGCCGGAAACGAAGAGAACCGCGGCGGCTCCAATAAAGAGTTTCTGCTCTCTTAGTGAAAAGGACTTATAGAGTTTTGAGAATTTATAAAACAAGGTTCAGCAAAGCGAGACCGGCGAAAGCAACGGCCATGAAGATGGTCAGGCCGAAGATCATTTTTTCAAAACCACGGCGGGCCTGATAAAAGCCACCGTCACCGGAACCGCCGAAAATACCCAAACCGCCTCCCGAAGCGCGCTCTTGGATAAGGATTAAAGCGATTAAGATTATTGAGACCAGAACCTGCGCAATTGAGATTATATTTTCCATATTGTTTAATCGAAAGCTTTTGCCCCGTAAGCGATGGTGGCGTTAACCGCGCCCATCACCACAGTCGCCAAAAGCAATGGTATTAGTCCATCTATTGTAATCCCGTCGGAGACAATGTCAACTATATAAATTAAAACTCCATTCAAGGCGAAATTGAGCAATCCGAGAGTCAGCCAAATCAGCGGTTTTAACATAAAGCGAAGAACCGGCAGGACAAATGAATTAGCCAGCGTGAATAGCGCCACTACGATTGCCAGACCGGCCCAGTCGTTGGTCACCGAAAAACCGGTGATTAGATACTCCGCCGCGAGTAGTGCGGCTAAGTTGGAGACAAGCCCGATAATAATCCGAACCATTAGTCTATTGTACCATCTTATTCAGTTTTTATAAGTCTGGTACAGGTAGCAAAAAGAGGGCTATCTGGGAATAAATTCGCGGGCGCGGACTTGGCGGTGATAGCGGATTACAAAGTTGTGAGTTTGGTGAATGATACGCTCAATCAGCTCTTGGAGCTCACGTGGAGCTTGGGACATACCGATCACTTTTCTTTGCGGTTTGGCGTAGGAAACTAGTTTAATGTTGGAAGCTCCGACGCTATCGGTCGGAGAGCCGACTTTTGACGTCGGCTTTGAATGTTTAAGGTGAAAAGCATCCAGAACTCGTTTTGCTGCGCGATATTGAGTGATACCGCCATCAATCACAATCAAATCAGGATATGGCCACTCGGGGTGATTCAGTCGACGACCAAGAATCTCGCCGATTGCTCTCGGGTCGTCTAGACCGCGGCGCGCCTGCCTGCCGGTAGGCAGGGACTTAATTTTAAATTTCCGCCACTGGTTTTTATCTGCTACCCACTCCTCCATCCCACTTTCAACATTAAACTTTTTAACTAGCGCGGTCATCGCCCCCACCGCTTCCTTTCCGGCAAAGTTGGAGTTGTCGTAGCACTCTATTTTTTGAATATCTAACCCCGAGGGCTTAGAGATTTGAGTGTTCAAAAATTCTCTGTGTTCAAAAATTCTCTCCAACGCCCAGCGCTCTTTTTCATCCTTCAACGATGCCAAAAGTTTCTTTCCCCGGCCGCTCAAGACCATTTTAATTGCCCGAATATTCTTTTGATATTCGTTGTTAGTCGTAAGTTGTTTGTCGTCAGTCAATTTTTTGCAGCAAAATCCAAAACATTTACCGATTTGCGCGTTTAGGCAATCCCGCAGATGCAGTTGCATGCACGTGCAGTAGGGGAATGATCGGCGAAGTAATTTAAGGACAATCCTTAGGGCGGCTCCATCGGTAAAAGGGCCAATCTTAGAATAGCGACTAGGGTATAGGGTATAGGGTTTAGGGTGAGCGTGAGAAATAAAAACTTTGGGGAATTTTTCTTTTGTAAAATAGACGTAGTGATAAGATTTGTCGTCCATCCATAAGACGTTATATCGCGGCTTTAGAGATTTAATTAACCGTGATTCTTCCAGCAATGCCTCAATATCAGAGCGTAAAACGGTATATTCCAAACGATCCGCTTCTTCATGAAGGGATTGAGTCTTTAAGTCGGTGACCTTGAGATAGGATTTAAGCCGATTCTTGAGGTTAGCCGCCTTTCCTATATATAAGACCTGCCTACCGGCAGGCAGGCGATTTGGGCCGGCAAAGAAAGTGTATACTCCTGGCTCATTCGGCGCTTCTTTAATTTTTTGAATTACGCTTGCGTTCATAGCGGAAATATCATATTCTATGGGCAGGTTTTTCACAACAGAGGCAAAAATTGATCCAAGACACGGATGATGGGATTCCTGATAGCACCACAGATAGGAAAATAATCTTAGATCATATTTCTAATCCGGGAGTCCTCAGAAAGTTTATGGAGTTTTGCGCGAAGAATAATAAGAAATTGAGGCCGACCATGAAGCTTTTTCTCCGCCACTTGAAGTCTCTAAGTAAAGAATCATGGGAAACCCAAGAACTCTATTTCAAGATTCTAAGAACTGCCTTATCCGGACAAGACTTCAGACTTTTGATTACTGTGGGTAACCAGGGAGATTCGTTCTGGAATTTAGTCGCTGACCACAACGAAAGAGTCGTACTGGAAATCAGCGATCGTGGTATTGATGACTCAGAGTGGGTTTGGTCCAGTCTTTCGGAAACGGAAGAATTGTTAGAACATGATCCATCGAAAGTTGAGGAGCTGTGGGAAGAGCTGGAGGAAGAACTTGCCTCTTTAATGCACGGCTACATTGGTAGTAATCTCTACCAAAGTATCGCGAAAGACGTGATGGGCATCAAAAAAAGGAGTGCGGAAATCAAGAAGGGGAAGATCAATCTTCCGATACCAGAGGAAAGCCCGTTTTTCCCGACCTTCAACAAGACCTTCGACCATCTAAAGAAAAGGGGCAAGAAGATCATCGGTCCGGTGGAAGGAACAAATCAAATTTACTGGGGAATACATGATATTTTTCGGGCATTCGCCGGACAGGCCAAACGGAAACGATATACCGTCAAGCTATGGGATCGGGCGCCGGGTCGGGATCTTCTGCAAGGCAACTGGAGTGGATGTTGTATCGCGGTAGGGAAACGCGGCCTCTATCCGGCCCCGGAATTGCCCCTCAATGATGTTGACTACAAAAAATATCCGGCCGGTATCCTGGAATTTCTGATTGATAAGGGGATTCAGGTGGCGGAAATTTCAGAAGAAGGATGGGGCGTAGTTGGACAAGCGTGGCTATTCCTTTCACTCAACGAAAATGGCGGAGCCGACCTAATTGCTGATTCCATTGATATTGACTCGGAAAGAATACATTCCCGGCCGCAAAAGAGAGCGGTGCGGTCTTGTCTGCTTCGTTTCCTAAAGAACTTTGCCGAAAGAATCTGGGCTAAGCGAGTCCTTATCGGGAAAAATGGACCACTGATGACGGATGGCGAAAGGAGGGGGATTCAGATTGATGTTGAGACTTTTGATCTTCCGGTGGTAGATCTTTCAAAGCCAATTAGCAAGGTCGGTGGCTATTTCCGGAATCGTCCATATTTTCTTGAAAGCCGGCATGGGACACAAGCTTTTCAGATTCCATAAAACCGCCTAACCAGCGGTTTTTTTCTTGCATTAATTACGAAAAAAATGTAATATCTTGGTAGTTTTTAAACAAAAGAGGCGAAGATGAATCTCACAAAATTGCTGCGCGTGGAGAACATTGATTTGATGCTGGGCCAGCCAATGAAAGAAGCGTCCCACAAAAAAATGCTGAATCTGCTGATTGTTTCAATTGTCTGGCTGACGGTGGAAAAGGTCCGCGTGGGAAAGAACTCTAGTGTTGCCCGAGAGCTAAAGTTGATCGCGGAAATACTACATAAGGAAGCTCTGCGAAGAATGAAAACTAAAACCACCTGATGGGCCCTTAATGCATCACAAATCTCCGCATCGCTGCGGAGATTTTTATTTCTCTTGCATTTATGAAAAAAGTGTCGTATTATATTACTAGTTTTTTAAACAAAAGGAGAGGACATGGATTTTTGGGATGCGCACGGTTTTTTCGGCGGAGTGGCGCTATGCTTCTTTCTTGCCTTCTTCCCTCGATTGACGCTGGCTTTTCTTGCGTTCTTTACCGACGCGATCGGCCCTACATTCTGGGGAGTAGTTGGCTGGTTCATCTGCCCGCGTATCGTTGTCGCGGTAATCGCTACTACACTTTACTGGACAACTAATCCAATCATGTGCGTCTTTGCTTGGATTATCGCCCTAAGTGGTGAGGGCGTAGAAAAGAGAGTCGCTATTGGCAGAAGAAGCCGTGGCCATGGCGGAGGCGTCACCGCCAAAATAGGCAGAAGGTAAAACTAACCCCCGCTTCATCGCGGGGGTTTTCTTTCTTCTTGCAAAATCTTCGTTTCTTGCTATAATGTCGACAACATTGAAAAACGGATCAGTCCAGGTGGATTGATACCAAAAAACAACAGAGAAAGAGGAGGCCAGAATGGAGACGATGCTCCCACGCGTGGCGATGGCAGTTTGCAGGGGAATGTTGGATACCCTGGCAGTTGACCTTGTGACCCCGGGACTGAAGGATCCTCAATTTAAGCCGGATGAAGCAACGATGGCGGAGGTGCAGGAACATATTCGCGCGTGTCCGCATTGTCGCCAGGAGCTCCGGATTAGCATTTCCACCATCAATCAGAAGCTACAGGCCATGGTTGATCAGTCCAACGAGCTGAAGAATCTCGGCGACGCCTACAGGGATGTTTTGGAGAAGTCAGCCGCTCTTTAATTAAAAAAAACAAAGACCCTCAAGTTTGAGGGTCTTTTCTTATTTTGAAACTATTTTTTTCTCGCCATCACCAATCGTAATTCGGTTTTTCTTCCGTTTATTTCCAACAGAATCACTTTCACCGAACTCCATTTTTCTTTATCAAACAGCTCCAGAATATCAGGCAGGAGGAAGTTTATGTAGTACATCACAAACTCCGGCTTGATCGCCCAGTTTCTGACTTTCATAATCGCGTCAAAAATGTAAAACGGCCAGGAGCGCGGCTGATACCACTTAGGACGTTCGGCGGTCACAAAGGCGAAAATCCCATTTGCTCTTAGGGCATCATGCGCTTGTTTCACAAACGCTTTTTGCTGATGTTTCTCAATGTGTCCCAAAGCGCCGAAGCAGGTTACTAATTCAGCATTGGCGTGCATCGGCCTTTGGAAAATGTCACCACATACAAGATAAAGCCGGACTGAACTAAGTTCGTAATCAAGAAATGGGAAAAACTTTTCCCTAGCTTTCTCAAGCATTGGCTCGCTCCAATCAATTCCGATAACCATACTGTTGGTTATCTTCAGTAGTCCGCCAATCGCCGCGCCTGTACCGGTGCAAAAATCCTTGGCGGACATAAACTTTTTTCCGCCGTTCTCTTTCAATAACTGCTTCATCGTCGCGTTAATTATCCATTCAGGCGTCGCAAACGGCGTGTAATCAAATTTCGGAGCCAGCAGATCGTAGCCCACTTTCGTGGAAGACAGCGCCTGTTTAACCAATTCCCGCAAAGTCGGACCCTTCGGATGGAACATATTTTCCGATTCAAAAAAACTGAATACACTATATAACTTTGTTTATAAAAGAAAAAGCCCGCTGATTAGTCGGGGCTTTTGTTAGTGCGGTGGCGATGTCCCGAAATTAGAACCAAAACGGCTCGATTTCAGAAGCGTTGATAAAATTGTACGGGATTTGAGGCGAATCTACAAAGAAAACCCTACATCGTTCGATGTTCCTACTTTCGCTCAAAAACAATATTAGCAACCTGTTCTACTTCCTTGTCAGACAGTTTCGATCCCTCAAGGCGTGTAGAGGAACCAGCAGAAGCAATAAGCGTAGCGCGACGAAATTCCGCCAGACGTTCTGGGGAAATAACAGAGTATTTTTTGACAGCTTTAGGTTTTGCCATATTAGATAGTTGTCTTTACTTCCTCCCAACTCACCACATCAGCCCAATTTTCCACCGGAGCTTTACAAAGCGCTTCTTTCTCCTCATCACTTCCTGAATATACATCCACTGCTTCCTTTAAAATTTTCACCTTGTAGCCACGAAAATTGAACTCTTGTGCGGTGCAGAGAACACAACAATCAAGTGTCAGTCCGATAAGTAGTATTTGTGTATGTTCCGGTTTACCGATTTCTCGCTCTATCCATTCAGTGAACTTTTTTGGATCTTGGTATGGTAGTCCTGGTTCTTTGTTTGGGTCACCAATGTTGTCTCTTGTCCAAATCGGCGAGTTCATGCATTTTATCCAAATGTCTGCGTCTTTTACTGTTCCTGGAATTTCAGACTCGTAACCCCATTCTCCTGGTCGGCAACAATCTCCTCGATCTCCAGGCCTTGGTTGGCGGTAGTCAGAGATAATCTCGCCGATTTTCAAGTCACGCTTTTCAAGAAATGGCACAAGAGTGTTTTTTACGAAATCAACCGAAGGGCGCGGCTTATAACAGCGTCCACCTTCAGCAGTAAAATCTTTTTGAAAATCTATTGAAACAATCTTTGTGTTCATGCTGGTTCGAATCCCTTCAGGGCTCTTACATTTTATCACTTTTCGATTTTGAAATGTAGCGCAAAATAAGGGAATTTTATCGCTACTTTTC
>JBBTRE010000042.1:0-3975 GCA_038065375.1 Patescibacteria group bacterium
TCGTATTCAATGGCGCCCTGAACAGCGCGGAAAGAGTTGATGTTTTTGACCTCCACCTTGGTGCCCATATTCAGGCTGACGTTGGCTTCCACGCGCATTTGACCCTTCTCCATATCCGCGTCGGAAACGCCCAAATAACGCAAAATTAGCTGCAATTCCCGGGCAAACTCCACTGCCTGCTCGGCATTCTTAATGTCCGGCTCGGTAACCAATTCCATCAGCGGAACACTGCATCGGTTGTAATCAACCAGCGAGTGCTTCCCGTCGACGGAATGTTGTAACCGCCCGGTGTCCTCTTCCAAGTGGATGCGCCGCAAGCGGATACTATGAAGCAATCCGCCGAAAATTAAAGGCAAGTCATACTGCGAAATCTGATAGCCCTTTGCCAAATCGGGGTAAAAATAATTTTTCCGGTCAAATTTAGAAAACTGCGGTATCTCGCCGCTCAACGCCATACCAACTTTCAAAACCTGCTCGATGGCCTGGCGGTTAGCGTTCGGCAAAGTTCCGGGATGGCCGGCGCAAATCGGACAAACATTCACGTTCGGGTGACGCTCATTGGGATCATTCAGACAATCGCAGAACATCTTGGTTTTGGTTTTAAGCTCAGCGTGTATTTCTAGTCCTATCGTGGGTTTATATTGCATAGTGGATGATACGTTTATTATACTTCAACTAGGTTCATTGAAAAAAGAGGATAGATGCGTCTGCGAGAAAAAATTATGTATTGCGCTATGCCCAGCCGTCTTAAACATTTGCGCGGGCAGGTACAGAAAATCGCCTGGGAATGCGGTTTCGCGCCAACAATTCCTTTTGATGTGGGACCTCTGAAATATTTTGAATACGGAATCATCGGACGACCGGAAACCCTGAAGTTCATGATTGATTATATGAAAATCTGCGGCACAGTCGGCATCTTTGGAATTTCTCCGGGCGTGATGGGAGAATTGAAGACAGCGCTGAATGAAGGAAAGAAAATCCGGGTCTTCCCTGGTTTGGATCCGGAATGGGACGCGATGTATGAAAAACTGGCAAAAGATCCGTCCAACGGGGACTTGTTCGCCCGCTTGCGTGGCCGAAACCAGCTGATTCCTCTAGTCGGCGCCCGCGCTATCGGAAAAACCTTCTGGTCAGATTTCTTGCTGAAACATTTCAGCGCTAGCTTGGGCCGGGTAAAAAACACTACAACCCGAGCTCCGAGAAATAAAGAAGACTACAAATCTTACCGGTTCGTCAGCAAAACAGAGTTCAAAAAAGGCGTGAAGGAACATCAGTTTCTGGAATGGGACCAGTACCAAGGCAACTACTACGGATCATCTCTGAAAGAGATCCGCAAGGTTCTCAGTAAGAACCATGGAATCTTTGCTATTACCCCTAATGGCGCGACGGCTCTAAACAGCCATCGTTTGGAGATCAATCTGACCACCGTCCTACTCGTGCCTGAATCAAAAAAAGTTCTGACCAAAAATTTTGATCGCCGCGGTATCACTGATCCGAAAAAACGGGCGGAGTTACTGGAAGACGCCAAGAATTTTACTTTACCCCCGGAAGTCCGGCACCAAGAATTGGTAATCACCGGCGATACCGAAGAAGACAAAAAAAACTTGTTAAAAATAGTTGGACCGCTGGTCACAAAATAGTTCGACCAGCTCACTATAAATAAAATCCCCCACACTACGTGGGGGACATTTTTATTTTAAGAAGAGCTACCGCCGTTCAGCCACTTACGCAACCAGTTATCCCAGATGGCATCGTGGTCGGAAGTCTTCATCTTCGGACACTGGACGGTAAAAATCCGTTTTCTTTCAGTCTTGGAAATAATCGCCATCACGCAATGCTTATCGGTCGGCTTGAGCATGATAGTGGGAATCTCTTTGGCATGGGAGTGGAAGACCTCTCCCAACGTATTGTCGCCGACATAGCCATATTCCCTCTTCTGCCCCTCCAAAGGCAGAGGATTGAAGATCAGGCAAATACCGCCCATATTTCCGACTTCGTTAATCTTATCCAAATGAGTCAGCACCAGACCGGAACTTTCCCGAGGAGAAGTTTTCGGACGGAGCCGCTCCGGCTTCTTGATAATCTTTTTCCGGTGAAATTTGAAATCCGGATAAAAAACCAGAACGCCTTTCTTTTCCAAAAAATTCACAAAACCCTGCAACTCTTCCTTAAATCGCTGACTACAACAGATCACTATTGGACGGAACACGGTTATTCCTTTTCTGAGTGTTCTACATATAAAATAACAAAATAAAAAGCCCCTAGCAATCGCTAGGGGTCTCGGTAAGCCCTTTTGGGAAATAATCGGAATCCGGCAACAACCGGGGCCAGGTAGCGGTGGGAACATTTTGAAAAATTCCACCCGGACCACAAAGTCGCTTGAACAACTTGGCGAAAAGACCGAGAACTTCCTCAACGGTTTCGCAGTATTGAACAAACTCAACGCCTTTCTCC
This sequence comes from Patescibacteria group bacterium, assembly GCA_038065375.1. Lineage (GTDB taxonomy): Bacteria > Patescibacteriota > Minisyncoccia > UBA6257 > WO2-44-18 > JAUSKF01. Next base: position 2,455 of record JBBTRE010000042.1, read on the forward strand.
TTCATCAGTTGCTGGCTGAAAGCGGAATCCTTGGCGTAGCTGGGGTTTTTATACAGATCCCCGGCGTTCACGATCCTCTTAATACCGGCCTGCAACAGACGCCTAACGCAGTCGGTGCAGGGCGCGCCGACAAGGTAAGCGGTGGCGCCATTAAGATCAGCTACGGCGTTAAGAATCGCGTTCTCCTCGCCATGCAGAGTGCGGATGCAATGGTTCTCTTTCATGTGATGCCCGACTTCATCGCAGGTAGGCGTACCGGAAACCGATCCATTATATCCCGCCCCAACAATTCGGTTATTCTTTACCAGCACGCAGGCCGCCCTCAAGCGATCACACGATCCCCGCGCGGAAAGTACCACCGCCTCAATCAGAAAGGTCTCATCCCAATTCGGCTTCTCAATTTGCTTCAAGGCATATCCTCTCAAATGAACCGCTTAGACTATATCAAATTATAACCATTCGTCCAATAAGGAAAAACCGCCCCATCCGACATTGATATAAAAATATCCCGCTGACGGGATACCAAAACTTTTCATTTTGATTTTTAAATTCTAAATTTAGTCGGTAACTTCTATGCCCATATTCTTCGCGGTGCCGGCGATGATCTTCATTGCCGCTTCCACATCATAAGCATTCAAGTCCACCATCTTCCGCTCGGCGATTGCCCGCAAGTCTGCCTTAGTAACTTTCCCGACTTTGATTTTCAAAGGATCGGCGGAGCCCTTCTCAATACCGGCGGCTTTTTTCAAGAGCGAAGAGGCGGGCGGGGTCTTTAATTTGAAATCAAAGCTCCGATCATCGTAAACCGTGATTTCCGCCGGAACTACATCCCCGGTCATTTCCTTGGTGGCTTCGTTAAATTTCTTACAAAAATCCGCAATGTTAATACCCTGCGGACCTAAAGCCGTGCCGATTGGCGGCGCTGGATTGGCCTTTCCGGCCTCAATTTGTAATTTTAATACTGTTTTAATTCCTTTTGCCATATGAATAGTTATTAGCCACTAGGGACTAGTTAATAGAATATATAGGAAATCATCAAAAATATCAAGTCTTATACCTACTGCCTGATGCCTATTTCCTATTGCCTGTTTACAGCTTCTGTACCTGCAAGGAGTCCAACTCCACTACCGTATCCCGGCCGAAAATCGGCACTAACACCTTCACTTTGCCCTTATCTTCATCAATCTCGGATACTTTAGCGTCGTAATCTTTAAACGGACCGTCGGTAATCTTTACTGTCTCCCCAATCTGCAACTCAACAGTAAACTTAGCTTCCTCGCCGCCGCCCATGCGCTTCATTAGATCGTCAATTTCCGGCTTAGACAACGGAGTCGGTTTAGTGGAGTCGGGGCCGACGAAACCGGTCACGCGCGGCGTGTTGCGCACCACATACCAAGTGTCTTCAGTTAGAACCATCTCAACCAAAACATAGCCGGGATAGATTTTTTCTTCTACCGCCCGGCGCTTTCCGTTTTTAATTTTAATCCGCTTCTCTTTCGGAACGATTACGTTGAAAATCTT
>JBBTRE010000043.1:0-1218 GCA_038065375.1 Patescibacteria group bacterium
ACGTCGCCGAAAGATTCCCGGTCAAAGATACTTCCATAGAACCCGGAGATATCGTCTCTATCTCCAATCAGGTAGCTCCAAATAATGACAGCTTGAGAGCGTCAGCATATCTGGAAAAGTCTCAACGCCAATATGACGCGAAAGCGGTAGGTGTAGTCTCTACCCAACCGGGTATTGAATTAGGCAAAGAAGAGTTTAAAAACCAATCAACCAGACCGGTGGGTATCGCCGGTCGTGTTCCCGTTAAAGCTACCAATGAAAATGGCGCAATTAAACCCGGAGATTACTTAACCACCTCATCTATCCCGGGATATGCCATGAAAGCCACCCGCTCCGGTTACACCATCGGCCGGGCTTTGGATTCTTTTGATTCCAGACAGGGTACCGTAATGATGTTCCTAGATATCGGTTATCACCAAGCGGATTGGCAAATTGATCTTAGCGATTCCTCATACAATGATTCCCTCCAAGGAACCGGCTCTTCCTCTCCAAATTCCTTCATTGTTAATCAGAACGGATCCGGAGATATCCTGAAACTTCAACAAAATGAATCTGACCGTTTCTTAGTCAGAAATGATGGCACCGTCCAAATCCTGGCTCAACCCAACGACGAAGATCCCGATTCTCCCTTATTAGTGATCAAATCCAAGGATTCCGAAGTCTTCAAGATTAACTTAAGAGGAGATATTGAAACTCAAGGAGTGATTAGAGTGAAAAACAATTCCTTCGCCGGCTCCATTGAAACCAATGAAAACGGAGAAGCGGAAATTAAATTTGACTACCATCTGGGAACAGGGAAGCCGAGTGTCCAGCTTTCAATTGAGGATGAAAATCGGGAATTAATATTAGCCAAGCTATCCAAATTTTTGAAAGATGAGGAAGGAAATTATCTTGGATTTTTAGCCAAAGCTTTTGACGCTCACGATGGCAAGCCGGCAACGAGTACAATCTTGCATTATATTGTGATTGCTAAGGGCGCGGATTATGGAACTTCTTCTTCCACCCCGGCGTTAATCGTTGTTCCGGAAGAGAATTCCGCGTCCACTACACCCGTTGAAATTATTATTATAGAAAACCCATCCGCGGAAGCGCCTCCCGATCCTGTGGCCGTTGAAATAGCGGAAGTAAAAGAAGCCCCCGCTACTACAACCGAAGAATTTGTAGAAAGTACAACTACCCCGGAGTCGGTTTCGGTTGAAGAACCAATCATTGTACCCG
>JBBTRE010000044.1:0-1295 GCA_038065375.1 Patescibacteria group bacterium
GGCGGTGACCCCAGTCCCTTCCATCATGCAAGCAATAGTCCTATCTGTGCGGTCCCAATTTTTGTTGCGGTCCATCGCCCAGTATCGTCCGGTGATACTGGCAATTTTTCCGATCTTGAGAGTCGCCATTTCTTTCTCCACCATCTCCAGAAAAATAGCGGCTGATTTCGGAGGGGCGTCTTCGCCGTCAGTAAAAGCGTGCACGAAAACCTCGCCTTTGGATTTCCTTTGCGACAACATCCGCAACAGCCCAATTACGTGGTCAACGTGGGCGTGGATTCCGGAGTTGGTGAGCAGTCCAAAAAGATGAACAGACGGTTTTTGAACTACCTCATCCCAGACCGGAATTTTAAAAAAACTTTCATCTTGAATGGCTAAGCTGATCCGGGGGTAGTTTTGGTAGATTACCAATCCGGCTCCGATGTTGGTGTGCCCGACTTCCGAACTGCCCACCTCTCCCCACGGCACTCCTACCTCAATCCCGGAGGCGTGGAGGGCAGTTCCCAGAAAGTTTTCGCTGATCTTTTTAAAATTCGGCTTGTTGGCGAGCCGGACGGCGTTGCCCCGTTCTTCTTCGGAAATTCCAAAACCGTCTAGAATCGCAAGAACCATAGGTTTTCCCATTACTTTATTATAGTTTAGAAATTAGTAATTAGAAATTAGAAATTTTATACTTGAGGTATGTCTCGCAAAAAGAAATTTCCCTGGAGTTTGCTGGTTGGCGCGGTAATTTCGCTGGCCTTAATTGGTTTGCTGGTTTTTTATCCAAAAGATCAGCGTCCAAAAATTGCTTTTCACCAGGATTTAATTGAGGGCAGTTATCCGGAAATCGGCGAAGTGGAAATCAATCTTAATAACATTGATGAAGTTTTTCAATTTGTCTTCTCTTCTTTGCGGGATCAGATAAAAGTTTATCCGAGCGAAAACTATTATTATTTTGTATTAAAACACAAAAAAATTTATAAATATAGTCAAGTAGAATTGAATAAAAAAAGATGGAACTTGATAGCAATCTAAAAGAAAAGTTTGATCAAATATAATACAAAGAGTTTCTAAAATAATAATATATGGTTAAAAGAAAGGAGGATAATCTAAGAGGAATGTTTAGAACATTAGAAAAGAATGCTTATTTGACAGAAAAGAGGAAATAAGACTGGATTGATAAAGCGCTTTAATTTGAAGATAAAAAAAAGGAAAGACAATTGAGAGAGTAATTAAGTCATTAGAAAAAGCTTGATGAAATAAAAAGGAAAGAATTCTATAGAGACTCTGTCAAAGTTAGAAATATAGAGCAA
>JBBTRE010000045.1:0-9103 GCA_038065375.1 Patescibacteria group bacterium
TGGACAGCACTAATCGATCCCGTTCCGGCCAATCCGGTTTTTTCGGATCATAATTCATCACGTGGAAATAGAGAGCGGTAAAAATATCGGCCATACCCAAAGGACCGGCGGAATGACCCGATCCCGCTTCAAGAAGAGTCTCAATTAGATCCTCACGGATCTGATTGGCTTTCTCCTCCAAAAATTTTAACTTCTTCTCATGTAGTGGCTCTATCATTATTTTGTAAAATTCTGGACCAACACATAACCCAGAAATATCCCAACGATGCCGGCAATACCGGCCACTACGGGCGGGGCTGGGATCGGCAATTTCAAAACGCTAAAAATTACACCCACAACTAAACCGGTAGCTAAAGATTTTATAATATCTAAGATCATATTTCGGATAATTCCTGATAGGCTCTACCTAGATCTTGGCTTTTTTGCAGGTAAGACGTGGAAACAAGGATGCCCGCACCGGCGTCGTAGCATTTTCTTGCTACCTCCGGGTTGACTCCCCCATCTATCTCTATTATAGCATTCGGTATTTTTGCCTTAATCCACTCTATTTTCGCCAAAGAACCCTCATTAAACTTCTGACCTGGCCAACCCGGTTTAACCGACAATATCTGAAAAGCCCGAAAATCATCCTTGTGGGCAAAAAGTCGCTCCACTTCGGTTTCGGGTTTGATCGCCAGCATTGGCTCAACCTCATATTCCTTGCATTTTTGAATCACAAATACCGGATCAGACATTGCCTCCAGATGAACAATCACTCTTTTAATCAATCCAGTCTTGAGCCAGCCATCCAGAACTTTTTCCGGGTCTTCCACCATCAGATGCAACTCAAGCTTCAGTTGATGAGTTGATGAGTTGATGAGTTTTTGCAACTCCTCGGGGGAACCCCAATTTACCGCCGGAGAAAATTTTCCGTCGGTAATGTCCAAATGGATCCAGCCGTCAGGATTCAAATCTTTTACTTTTTCGTACTGCTCCTTAACAGACTCGGCATCCGCGCCTTCTATTCCGGGAATTACTTGCATAAGAGTATTCTAACAAAAATCCCGCGCATTCGTTATGCGCGGGACACATCCGCTTTCGTCGGATTACTTATTGATGATCAGCAATTTCTTCAAGAATAATCGCCAAACAACTTCTAATTCAACATTGGTCAGCTCGGAAGGCAAGAACCAGCCGATGCCGCAATGTTTCTTCGGCTCACGAAGTTCAATACGCGGAAAATCTTCGTCGCCAAGATTCGCTTCAAAAACCGACCATTCATGATTTTGCTCCCCGCGGCCACAGTGATTACCGAAGACATTCTTATTAAGTCTAAGCTTAAGATCCGCCTTCGGATGAAGTAGGAGTCCGGTTTCTTCAAACAACTCCCGCGAAGCGCACTCGGCCGCAGACTCCCCGGCATCCAGATGGCCGGCCGGACAAGCTCTACCTAAAGTTCCAACCCGCCGATCCACCATCAAAATTTTTCCTTGGCAACGGACGATCACTCCGGCGGCCTTGCATGGCAAATCCAAATAAATAGGGTGGATCTCCATGCTCCCCGGAAGATTCTTTCCCTTCATCGGATCCATTCCGCTACTCCTTAACGAACTGCGACTATATTATCAGACGAATCAGAACTTATCAATTCTCCTCTTGTGCCGCTCTTCCGCCGGAAACTTTGCCTCTAACCACATCTTAACCACTCTCAAAGTTTCCTTTTCGTCCACAAAACGCGCGCCGATAGAAAGCACGTTAGCATTATTATGCTCACGTGAAAGCTGGACAATATCCTCCGGGCCGCCATAAAAAACCGTCGCCCGGACTTTTTTATAACGATTCGCCACCATCGCCTCACCCTGCCCGGAACCGCCAAATAAAATACCGCGGCTATTATCTGGGTCTTTCGCCACCGCTTCGGCTACCGGCTTAACGAAATCCGGATAATCATCATCGTTATTGAACTCCAGCGGCCCAAAGTCTTTGACTTCATAACCCCACTCCGTCAAAACAGTCTTCATCTTGTCTTTTAGTTGCAGACCGGCGTGATCGCCACCAAGGTAAATCGTCATTAGAAGAGCTTATTTTGGCGTAACCTTAACACTTTTAATCACAGATTTGAAATTATCCAGTTGGCAGGTAAATTCCTTCACAATCTTTCCATCTCGAATGGCCTGATTGGCCGCGCCGATATCTTTGTTGATCAATGCGTATAGTTTATTATCCGGATCTTTCTGGGAGTCATTTTTAAAATAACTATCCAATCGCTGGTCCAGCGATAATCTTTCCGAAGTTTCTATGTCCATCCTGCCAAATAACACCGGAGAGCCAATGGAATTTTTATTAAGCAAGATAAACTGGGCATAAGGTTCGTGACGGTCGGCATCCTGCGTCACGTACAAGGTGATGTAGTAGTAACCTCTCCATACCCCATCGGAAGATTCCAAATATTCATAAGAGCCCGGAAGAATAATCTGGGCAATAGGACCAATGGGTATCTCTAGTGATTCCTCGTCTCCAACTCCGGCCAGTGAGCGTTTGTCGTGTATTTTACCCAACGCATTAAGAATTGCCTTAACGCCATCGGAGTCAAAGGGATCATCCAAAAATTCCTTGCTAGTGTTTATGATAAACCTCGCATCTAACTTATTATTATCTTTCCGCGGGTCGCCGCTATAAGTAAAACCCAAAACTCTAGATGTAAAATCAGGGTCAGGTTGTCGTTGTTCCCAAACAAATGGGACAGATAATTTCAAACGGCTTGGCCCTGTGGCTTGCTCCTCTACAACATCTTTAAAATTTGCATTGCAGGCAGTCGCTAAAGCCGGCACTTTTGGCTGACGACTATCTTCTAAAACATATCTGATACCCACCCCACCCACCAAAGCTAGGGCCGCCCCCGCCACAAATAAAGCTAAAACTTTTTTTATCATTTTTATATTGAATCAGCCGCCTTTTTAACGTGATCAACAAGCGTAGTCACGTATCCCCACTCATTGTCGTACCAGGAAAGCACCTTCACCAGATCTCCATCCACTACTTTTGTATATTGCGAATCCACCAGGGCGGCGTATTGCATTCCGATAGTATCCGACGAAACTAATTGCTCTTTGGTATAACCCAATATCCCCTTCCAGCGCTTGCCTTCAGAGGCGGCCTTCAAAATAGAGTTCACTTCTTCCACGGTGGTTTTTTTCTTCATCAGCATTGTGATATCGGCGAGAGACCCCGTGATAACCGGCACACGCAAAGCGATGCCATCAAATTTTCCTTTAAGCTCCGGGAGGCCACGAGTTACGGAAACCGCCGCTCCGGTAGAAGACGGGGTAATGTTGTTCGCCGCCGCTCTACCTCGGCGAAAATCTTTTCCTTTGGTCGGAGCATCGGTTAAACTTTGAGTGGCGGTGTAAGCGTGGGTGGTGGAAAGCATCGCTTTTTGGATTCCAAGCGCTTCATTCAAGACGGCAACCACCGGAGAAGTGGCGTTGGTAGTGCACGAGCCATTGGAAGAGACTTGGCAGGTTGCCAGCTGATCTTCGTTGATTCCCATCAAAATCGTTTTCCCGCCGGCAACCCCTTCTTCATCTTTAGCCGGTGCGGAAATTACCACCCGTTTAGCTCCGGCCGCCGTAACGTGCGGAGCCGCTTTCTCAAAAGATTCAAACGCGCCGGTGGACTCCACTACCACGTCTACCTTCATTACTCCCCAAGGAAGCTTCGTCATCTCCTTTTCCTGAATAACCTGAATCTTTTTCCCACCAACAATCAAATGACCGCCGATGCCGCTGGCGTCACGATCAAAAGAAACTTCTTTATCATAGGTCCGGTAAACCGAATCAAATTTCAATAAATAGGCAAGGTTATCAATATCGCCCAAATCATTGATGGCAACGATATCTATGCCCTTCTGCCCGAATGCCTGACGGAAAAATAATCTGCCGATTCTGCCAAAACCATTAATTGCTATTTTTGCCATATGTTTTTTATTTTTTAAATCCTTATTATTTTAGCAGATTCAAACCGGTTTCGTCATTAAACCTCCGCTCCATCATACCCGACTCGTTCAAGTTGATCTCCAATGTCCCACCGACCACTCCATCAACCAAATGGCCTCCAAAGGTTTTGAAATTCTTATCTCCTAAAATAATATGGGCATGAACCATGATTTCGTCGTCGTTTTGCGCGACATTCCCGATTAAACTTAATACCTCAAACGGCCCGATGAACTTTTTCTTGTTATATTTTTGGGTCCGTAAATCATAAAAAGCAATTTCCACTTTCTGAAAACCACCTAAGCCGAAGAAGAAACCGCTATTAATCCGATTTTTCTCCAAAAATCCCCGAAATTTTTCCGAAAACTTATCTCCTTTTTTTAAAACAATAGTCATTTAATAGAAATACTGTCTCCGACTTTGAGTCCAAGTTTGGCGGCTATTCCTGTATTTAATTCTACTACTTTATCAATCGGGCCCGGAGGCGAGTAGGTCGGTGCATTCAAACCGGATGAAACCGGAACATTCTCTGCTATGCCAACCACCTCATTGCCGCTGATCCAGACAATATCCAAAGGAAAATTCATTCCCCTCATCCAAAAGCTATAAATTCCCGAAAATGGGAACAGGAACAGCATCCCTTCATCTTCCCCTAAAACCGCCCGCCCGGAGAGACCTGATGCGCGAGTAGAGAAACTCTCCGCCACGTCTACTTTAAAAGTTTTCCCGCCAAGAATAATCTCTGTTTTACGCAAAGATTCCAAAGGCACTTTACCGATCCAAGAAAGCAGAGCCCATAGAGCCACCGCCGTAAATATTAATAGTGAAAGAAAGAAGGTTTTAGCCATTAGTTAATCTGAAAACTACTACTCCGAAAGCAACTGCCACGTTCAACGATTCTTTCTCACCCGCCATCGGTATCTCTAATATCTTATCAGCTTTTCTTAGAATCGCCGCCGGCAATCCCTTCACCTCATGGCCAACGAGTAGGCAGGTTTTAGGGTTTAGGGAATAGGGTTTAGGGAATTTAGAATATGGGATCGATCTGGCAGATTGCTCCAGCGCAAAAATTTTATATCCTTCTTTTCTGAGCTTATCGATTAGTCGGCTGGTTGAAGCGGCCTTTTCCCACGGCACGGTTTTTTCCGCCCCCAGAGAAACTTTTCCGACTTGCTGGCGGACAGTACCAAAGTGGTCAAATGGTGTGGGAGTAATTCCGCACAAATACAACTTTTCAATTCCAGCCGCGTCCGCCGTGCGAAAAATAGAGCCGACATTATGAAGACTGCGTATATTGTGCAAAATTGCCACCATTAGTTTATTATACAGCCAGAACCCTGAAAGGATAATTAGTGAATTGTCGATTAGCGATGTTTGATTTCAACGGAACATTAGTTGATGACATGGATGTGCTCTACGCAAGAACATCGTCGGTGTTTAAAAAGTACAAACTAAAGCCGCCGTCCCTCAAATCATTCCGCAATGCCGCCCCGATCAATAAAGAGTGGTATCACTCGCAAGGACTACCCGCTGAAGTCACCGATGAAGAACTCAAGGAAGCATTCAGCGCCACCGAAGACCCAATTTGGAACAAATCAAAACTTCGCCCGGACGCGCTTAAAGTAGCTCACGCGCTACGCGATAAAAAAATCATCACCGGAATTGTAAGCGCTCTTAATCAGCCACTGTTTGAAAAACGAGTGGAACAGATGCGTCTCCGAGAACATTTTGATTTTTTAATCGGCGGCCGAGAGAATAAACGGATAGCTTTCCTGGAAATGCTGGAGAAATTCCAAATTCCTCCTCAGCAAGCTTTTTACATAGGCGACACCGCCTCCGATGTAGTAGACGCGAACTTAGCCGGCATCATCTCAATCGCTTTTACCGGCGGCTACAACACCCGCAAGTTATTAGTTGCTAAAAGACCGGATTTTGTGGTAAAATCTCTGTCGGAACTTTTGAGGATCGCTAAATGAGCAAGATGGTAATCGGCCTAGTGGGAGAACAGGGCGCCGGCAAAGAAGAGATGTGGAAAGCAATTTGCAAGGTGTCGCGCGAGAATGAAATCTATTCTTACGCCCGATACAGCACTTCGGTCTTCTTGAGAAAAATGCTGGATAATTTAGATATCATAGATAATCGCGACAACATCACAAAACTAGTGGGATTTCTGGAAGCAACCGGCGGCGAAGGCGATGCAATGCGGAGGATGCTGAAATCCGTCCGAACCGAAAAACCAGCCCTTCGAGTGATAGACAGTATCCGAATGTTGCCCGATGAAACTGCTCTGCGCGCGGAAACAAACAATATTCTTTTATACGTTACCGCCGACCCAAAAATTCGCTTTAACCGAGTCAGAAAGCGTGGCGAGAAACCGGGCGAAAAAGATCTGACTTGGGAAAAATTCCTGGAGCAAGGAATTTCGCTTACGGAAAAACACGTTCCTGAAATTGGCTCGCGCGCTGATTGGAAAATTGAGAATGAAGGAACCCTAGAAGAACTGGAAGAAAAAGTCCGTCAGGGCTTCGCGAAAACCGTAAAATCAGCTCTGAAACGTAAAGAATAACAAAAACCCCGACTTCGGTCGGGGTTTTCATTTTCGCTAACAACTAACTACTAGTCGCTAGCTACTGAAAAATTACTGAACGGTAATTTTTCTGATCACCACCGCCTCTGTCGGTCTATCACCCGCTCCCGTTTTGACCAGGCTGATTTTATCAGCTATGTCCTGTCCGGAAACCACCTTCCCAAAAATCGTATAGTTATGCGGCAATGGAACATCAGCGACCATTATAAAAAACTGGCTGCCGTTTGTATTTGGCCCCGCGTTAGCCATCGCCAACACACCTTTCTTATAACCCTCCTTAGCTGAAGCGGTATTCGGATTCAGCTCATCCGCAAACTTATACCCCGGGCCGCCGGACCCGCAAGATCCTTTACTTCGCTCTGGCGTGCAATTGGGATCTCCACCCTGAACCATAAAACCGGGAATCACGCGATGAAAGGTCAGGCCGTCATAATACTGCTCTCCGGCCAATTTTTTAAAATTCTCAACTGTCTTGGGGGCATCCTCCGGATAAAGCTTAACTACAACCGTCCCCAGATTGGTTTCAATCACGGCATTCGGGAAATCATATTTTGGTAAATTATTTTCCATAGAATTTTCTGATAAATTTTCCTTCGACTCACCGGCCACATCCACCGCTACTAAATATACTCCGACTCCTATCACCGCCGCCAGCACTATTCCCGCTAAAATTTTGTAAAGCATAGAAAATATCTTAGCAAAATCGGTTTATAAAGAAAATGCTATGCTGGAAACATGTTCGGATTAATCAGACTTATCATTTTGTTGGCAATCGCCGGCATAATCGCCGGCACGGCTTTTTACTTCGCCCCCGACTCCATTAAAGAGCAAGGGTTGGCCTACATCAGCGATCAAAATTTTATTCCGGTTGAAATCAAAAAAGCGGCAGAAAACCTATATGCAACTCCGAAATATCAGCGAGATATTTTGATTGAGGAATTGGACAATAACTTTGGAGCAATTGAGAGCATTATCCAAAAATATTCCGTGGAACCGACTGCGGATATTAAGACCGTTCAGCGGACCAGGGAGATTGTAAAAGAAATCTCTGAAATTCAAAATAATCCCACTTTAGTCAGTAAAATTACCGAGGTCGTTACCGAAAAAGTCTTATCCGCGGTCAGCAGCAATAATTCTTGCCCTAAGCCCTAAGGACGAATCCAAATAGTATCTTTTAGGATTTCCACCCAAGAAACTTCATCCATCACACTCATCACACTCCCAACGGAATAATATAAAACTACGGAATTGTTGGTGTAGGAAAGATTGTTAGAGGATTGTGAATAAACTAGGTCCGGCTGATCTGTCCCTTGGTAGTTCTTGCCGACGATTAAGAAATATCCGCGCGCGGCGATTTTCCCGATAAACGCTGTGGCGCTAACCAGATTATTCAAAGTCCCCGTGCTAGTTTTCTTTTTCAAGGCCCAACCTGTTAAATCAATTTCTGAATTGGTCGGATTGTATAGCTTCACGAATTCATCATCCGATCCACCAACAGTAGTTCCGGTCTGAATCGCATAGATTTCTACTCGGATAGGTTCAGGGGCAGGACTCGGAGGTGGAACTGGAGTGGGAGCGGGCTCCGGCGAAGGAGAGGAGGGTGACGGTGTGGGCGGCGGAGTCGGCTCCGGCGCTGGGATAGGAGCTGGTTGAGGGGCAGGGGCGGGAGCGGGCTCGGGAACGGGCGTGGGAATAGGAGACGGAGTTGGCGCAACAACGGGCGTCGGGGCTGGCTGCGGCGCCGGAACCGGCGCTACCGAAACATGAGTTGCCGGGGCGATTACCGGCGCTGGAGCCGGGGTAGGAGTGGGTGGTGGCGCGACTTTAGCAACAGCAAAAACCTTCTTAATTTCCGGCTTTGGAGCGGGATTGGACGCCTGAATGGGATTAACTCCGACGCTATCGGTCGGAGTCCCGACCCTCGAAGGCGTCGGGATCGGAATCTCCGTCACCAATTTGAATCCCGCCGTCAGCCCGGATTTTTCCGAAAACAACAAACCCCGATCTAAAGATACGCCGACTACGATAGCGCCGAACACCAACACCGCCCCCAAATAAAACAACTTCACCATAAAAAATAATTGCTAAAAGTTTAGCAATTATTTTTTCGGATGTCGAATGAGAAAACTTTAGAAATTGCTGTTCCGGACAATGATTTCACCCTTAGTCTCATAATGAAGGCCGTCATAATAAATATAAGTGCCTTCTTGGGTAAACTTATAGGAATAAGAATCCCCTTTGTTTAAGGTCTTACTTTGAAAATTAGCCCCGATAACACTGTGCGGAGCATCATCAAAATTCTTCCAAACAACAGTCGTGCCCGGAACCACTTTAGTGCTGGCGCCCACGAAAGAGAACCCTCTAATAGCTACCTGAACTAATCCACCGGTAGTTGGCGCTGGCGCGGGTTTAGTCCCGGACACCGGAGGTGTTACAACGCCCGGCAACGGAATTACTGATTTTCCCGGTCCGACAAGCAGATACCCGCCTACTAATAAAATAGCGGCCCCCACTAACCCAATAAGTATTTTTTTATTCATTGAGT
>JBBTRE010000046.1:0-1931 GCA_038065375.1 Patescibacteria group bacterium
TTTAATTAAACGGGGATTGTCTAACGCCGAGCGTTTTCGCTGGCAGAAATCGGCGCTGGCAACCCTGAAATTGTTCAATGGATAAGCATTTTGATATCCGCCCTCCAAGACCGCGTCGGCGCGGCCCGAAAGTTTATCGGGTCCCTATTGATGTTCCTTATATACCGATAGGGAACAGTGAACCGGTAAAAAGACCAAGTTTTAAAATACCAATTGCCGCCAGTTTCGCGGTCTTTTTGCTGGTGATCGGGTTTTTTGGTTTTAATCTGGCGCGTTTTAAAGAACAGGCGGAAAAAACCGGTCCGGTGGTCTATAACAACTTCAAGGCGGGAGCCGCCGCGTTATTTAATTTTGATCTGTCCGGCGCTAGGGATTCTTTCCAGAAGGCCTCCGACGACATTGCCATTTTGAATTCCCAGACACCCCTGAATACCGTTCCGGCGGTTTTGGATAATCTTTTTAAACTTAGCCAGAACGCTGTTTCCTTGAGCGCGGACTTGGAGGATCTGAAAAAGAACGGGTTGGCGTTGGTGATTAACAAGAAAGGAGCTTTTCTCATTCAAAAATTCCAAAAGATTAAAGAATCAATTTCTTCAATTGATCAGCTGGCCGGTAAGTTGAAAGGGCAGGCCGCTAAAGTGGGTTATCAGGCCGACCAGGAATTTTCCGGTCTGGATAATAAGATGGGTGACGCCAAAGAATTTTTGGGTTCTTTCATCGGTTGGCTGGAAGCTCCTAAAAAACAGCGACTGCTGGTGTTGTTCCAAAATCCTTCAGAAATTCGTCCCGCGGGGGGTTTCATTGGCAGTTACGCGATCGCCACTTTATTTCAGGGCAATCTCTTAGAGATTGAGACTCGTGATATTTATGATCCGGATGGTCAGCTGGATTTAAAATTGATACCGCCCAAACAGCTGCAAAGTGTTACTGATAAGTGGGGCGCCCGGGATGCTAATTGGTTCTTTGATTTTCCGATGTCGGCGCGGAAAGTTATTGAGCTTTTGGAAGCTTCTAAGATTTACAGCGAGCGGGGCATCCGTTTTGCCGGGGCGTTGGCGGTAAACGTGGAAGTGATTCGGGATTTGGTAGAGATTACCGGTCCGTTTGAGATGCCGGAGTACAATCTGACAATCACCGGAGAAAATTTTTTGCGGGAAGTTCAGAGAGAAGTGGAGGCGGGCAAGGACAAGGTTGTCGGCGACCCGAAAAAGATTATCAAAACTCTGGCGCCGATGATTTTCGGCAAAATCGCCCAGTTGAGCGAAGAACAAAAGAATATTTTGCTGGAAAAAATGGCTAAGCGATTCTCCCGGAAGGATCTCCTGGTTTATTTCAAGGACCCGGTTATTCAGAAGTATGCCAAGGAGCTGGGGGCGGCCGGTGAAGTTTATGAATTACCGAAAGATTTCGTTGGTGAATATTTAGCCGTGGTGAATACCAATGTCGCCGGCGGTAAAAGCGACGCGATGATAGATCAGAAGATTTCCTTCCGCTCGGTAATCAGCGGCGATGGAGGCGCCTCCAACAAATTGACCGTGGAAAGATCGCACGCCGGAGTTCCGACGGATGAGTGGTGGTATCGGTCAACTAACCGGGATTACATCCAGATATACGCCACTCCCGGTTCTGATCTGAAGAAAGTCAGCGGAAGCGCGGTCCGCAAAGTTCAACCGGCTGTGGATTACAGCAAACATGATGATTACGCCATAGATCGGGATTTAGCGGTGTTTGAAGAGGCGGAGTCGCCGTTCGGAAAATCTCTTTTTGCTAATTGGTTATATGTGAAGGCCGGGGAGAAGGGCAAGCTGACGCTCCAGTATGATCGCAATCATGTGATCATTCCAAATTCCGCCGGGCCATACCAATTTGTTTTTGATAAGCAGTCCGGAGTGGGTGGAAGTTTGGAATTGAGTTTAGTCGCTCCAGAGGGT
>JBBTRE010000047.1:0-2593 GCA_038065375.1 Patescibacteria group bacterium
ACAACCGCCGAGAGCGAAGAAAACTTTTCCGCAGGAGAAAAGTTATTCTGTTTCCGAGAAGCTGTCTGGTCGAGCCGTTTGCCAAATTTTTTCTTATACTTTAAAATGTAGATACTTTATCTAGTCATGAGAAACCCATTAGCGATTTTTTCTAAAAATGTTGGTATAGATTTGGGCACCGCGAACTCGCTGATTTATCTTGCGGGTCGGGGAATCGTGATCAACGAACCGTCCATCACCGCGGTCAACGCGAAAACCAACCAAGTGCTGGCAATCGGTGAAGAAGCGCGAAAAATGATTGGCCGCACCCCGGCGCATATCAACGTAATCCGTCCGCTGGTCAACGGAGTTATCTCTGATTTTGAAATGACCCAGGAAATGCTCCGGCATTTTTTGAGACGTTTGGGTGGCACCAGCATTTTTTATAGTTTCCAAAAAGCCGTGATTGGCGTGCCGAGCAATCTGACTGAAGTGGAAAGAAAATCCGTGGAGGACGCGGTTGTCGGCGCGGGTGTTTCGCAGGCCTACGTTATTGAAGAGCCGATCGCGGCGGCTTTGGGAGCGCGGTTGCCGATAGATGAGCCGACGGCGAACATGATTATTGATATCGGCGGCGGCACTTCGGAGGTGGCGATCATTTCCATGGGCGGTTCGGTAATCGCCAAGAGCTTGAAAGTAGCCGGCGACAAATTAACCGACGATATTCTCCGTTTCGTTCGGGAAGAATTTAAATTGGCGATCGGCGAGCCGACGGCCGAGGAGTTGAAAATTAACATCGGTTCGGCTATTCCGCAGAACGAAAAACTGGAAATGGCGGTGCGCGGCAGGGATTTGGCTACCGGTTTGCCGCGGGAGGCGATTGTCCGGGAAACGCATGTGCGGGCGGCAATCGTAAAATCTTTGAAATCAATCGTGGAAGCGGTTAAGGAGGTGATTGAGCTGGCTCCGCCGGAATTGGCCGGTGATATTTTGAAGCGTGGCGTTTATCTATGTGGCGGCGGAAGTCTGCTTCGCGGTATGGACGCTTTGATTGCTCGGGAATTGGGCGTGGCCGCTAATATAGTTGATGATCCGCTGACTTGCGTTGCCAGAGGAACAGGCGTGGCGGTTGAGAATCTGGCTAAGTATCAGCAGATTTTGGATAATCCTCTCCGGCCCCGCGATATTAAGATTTAGCCGGGCATTTAGGAATTACATATGAAATACTTTGCCGCTATAGCGTTGTTGGGAATCACCGCCATTTTTTTGGCTAACGATTTTCTGACCGCCGGGAAAAATAAATTAGCCGCGGCGATCAACTTGCGTCCGTTGACCGAATCTCAAGTGACGCAACAGGGAAAGCGGACGGTTCTAATAGCGCCGGTTTTTTCCACCTTCCCTTTTAATCACAAACATTTACTGGCGATTAATAGTGGCGCTGAACAGGGTATAGCGGTGGGAATGCCGGTTACGGCGGATGGAAATTTGCTTTTGGGCCAGATTTTGGAAGTTTCAGAACGGCAAGCTCTAGTCCAAACAATTTTTGACAGCAATTGGACTTTGCCGGTTAGGGTTGGTCCATCTCTACGCGACGCGCTGTTGATCGGCGGGCAAAATCCGCGGCTGACCCTGATTGATAAAAATGACCTGGTTCAAAAAGGTGATCAGGTGATTTCCGCGAAAAAGGAATTTCCATATGGAATAAGCATCGGAGAAGTGGGGGAAGTGAATAATCTGGTCGCCCATTCTTTCCAGGAGGCCGAGCTGGTTTTGCCGTATACAATGCGCGATTTAAGGGAGGTGGCGGTGATCCTTAAATGAAAAGGTTAGCGATTCTTTTGCCGATCATTCTATTGGCAGGGTTATTTCAAAATACTAATGTATTCAATATTTTTGGAATTAAGCCGAATTTATTGCTTGCCGTTTTAGTAGCGGCTATTTTTTTTCTGGATCAGATTTTGGAAGTAGTGGCGGCTTTAGCGCTAGCGCTATTAATTTCGGATTTTCGGGCCGGGTTTGCCGGAGAATCAGCCGCTCTAACGTTACTAGTACTGGTATCGCCTCTGTTGAGTAGGCGTTTGCCCTGGAATCCTTTTATCAATAACATGGTCTTAGTGGGAGGATTCACTGTAGTTTTCTACCTGCTTACCAGCCCCGGCTATGTTATTGGCCTTCCATTCGGGGTTCTGGGTGAAGTTTTATATAACGCTCTATTCGCGGCAATTTTTTATAATTTATTCAATCTATGTATAAGAACGAACTCAATGTTGAGGATTTAGTTTTCAACGAAGACCGACGTGAATCGGATTACTTAGAGTTGCCGTTATCTCGTCAAACTTTTTGGTTGATGGGGGGCGCTATTTTTATATTTGTAATCATTGCTTTCGGCCGGTCAGCTTACCTGAACGTTGTCCGGGCGGATTTTTATCAGGATCGCGCCCTCGCGAATCTGCACCGGGAACTGGAACTGTCCGCGCCCCGGGGGATTATCCGGGATCGTTTTGGAAAACCGTTGGTGGAAAATAAAAACTCTTTTAGCGCTTTTTTACAGGTAAGCGAGCTATTGCGCGACCACAAAGACATCAATTTATTGGCGGAAAAAATTTCCGAAATT
>JBBTRE010000048.1:0-2040 GCA_038065375.1 Patescibacteria group bacterium
TTTCTACCTTCCCTGTATCAATCGCGGGATTAACCATATTGTCAGGGGGATTGTTGACCATGCCGGTAATTTTCACTACCCATTCTGAACGCAAAGTCACCGCTACATCAGCGAGTTCCTTCGGCTTCGGCAGGAAAACCACCTGCGCGATTCCGGATCGGTCGCGTAAATCTATAAACATAATTTTCCCGTGGTCGCGGCGGATCGCCACCCAACCCATCAATTCCACCTCCTGACCTTCTTTATTTACTATGTCGACAATTAACGTCCTCATTTCTTAAAAATTTTAGCAGAAATTTTTGGTGGTGTACAACCCCGACGCGCAGGAGCGGTCGGGGCTCCGACCGTAGCGTCGGAGTTAAAAAAAGCCCCATCTGCCGGGGCCTTCGTTCATCGTTTATTTCTCGCTCTTCCATTCCTCATAGATCATCTGCATCGCCGGATTAGTGTAGAAGGCGTTATACATCTCCTCACCGGTATCAGATCCGCTGTTGATTTCCTGCATCACCGCTTCTCCGATGGCCTTATCATTCGGATTGCTCATATGATCCACGATTTCCTGCAAGAACTCCAAGAATTCCGGATCGGGCGTCCAATCGCTCACAGAGAGAAGCTCCTAAAAAACTAGTTTTGATTCTACAACTTAATCCCAAACTCGTAAAGATCGCCCATCAAATTCCAGCTTTAATACTCCATTTTGATCGGTGCGGAACACTTGCGCGCCGACGCTAGCCAGTCGCCCCAAAACTGCGTCGGTTGGATGGCCATAACTGTTTTTCCCGACTTCAATAATGGAAATCGCGGGATTAACTTCGGCAAGAAAGTTTTTGTCGGTGGAATACTTGGAACCATGATGCCCAACTTTCAACACCTGCGCCGAAAGATCGTATTTACTCATCAGCTTCTGCTCGGTCTCAAAACCGATGTCGGCGGTGTACAGCGCCCGGAAACCTTGATTCTCCAACATGAAGACAATCCCGGACTCGTTGACCTTCTTAGCCACCGCGGCAGTTTCCGTAGGCCAGAGGACTTTCAGGGTAGTATCCCCGAACTGAATTTGATCGCCCGCGTAAACTTGCGTTACCGGAATATTTTTCTCTGCAATCACTCGCTCAAAATCCGAATAGGCCTCGGCTACTCCACTTCGTCCATTGGTAATTACCATCCCAACTTCATAATTTTTCAAAACGTCTATCAACCCGCCAAAGTGATCAAAGTCGGGATGTGTGGCAATAACCAAATCAATGTAGCGATCACTTGGTGACAGCGCTCGCCCCAGCTCGCTTAAAACTTTGGCGTCTTTCCCGCCGTCTACCAAAATCTCCACAGAACCTAAATCAATCAGCTCGCTATCTCCCTGCCCGACGTCTAGGAAATAAAGCTGAAGATTTTTATTCTCGCCAAAAGCCGCCTCCCGCCAGACAAAAAGATTGGCGGAAATCAAGATGATTAGTACAAAATAACGAAATTTTTTAAGTGAGTCGTGTTTCATCGCGGTCTTTTAAAATAATTTTCTGAGTGGTCCCGGTTAGTGATCATACCCGGGCACTAATCACCACTCGCTTGTCGCCCCAGACACTAATCACCACTCGCCTGCGACCCCGGACACAATTCGTCCGATCGGACACATTGTGTCCGTCCTAGTCATAATCGCTAAAATCATAATCAATCTCTCCCACTGTCATTATGCGGATATTATCTCTTAATCCTTTAGCGGACAATTCAGTATAAAAATCCTGGCCGATCGGCCGCTTCCCCGCTAAAACGCTCTTCTGCAATTTCCGATAGCCAATATTTTTAAGTTCAAAATTTATCCAGCGTCTGTCTCTACGTTTTGATTCCGGAATATCGAAAAAAACTATTCTCCATTTTCCATCCCAGTCCTTATCGTTAAAGTACCGCGCCTGCCCGGTGATTGACCGCGAAAACTCGGCGCCGAGTGGAGTCAAAGCACACCCTTGGGCATTTTTCGCAACTAGTCCACGTTCCTGCAATCTCCGGATTGTCTTACGCAAACTATCTTTCTTAGCATTAACTAAA
>JBBTRE010000049.1:0-2383 GCA_038065375.1 Patescibacteria group bacterium
ACCCCAAGGAGTAGCGGTTCCAAATCCGACCCAGCCGTTAACTCCGGATACAGTAAGAATTGGACTGGAGGAACCAGAATCTCCAATCACAAAGATGGGAGTGGAAGATCCGGCTACTCCCTGAACAACTTCAATCGCGAATTGAGCGTAAGGAGAAGTGGTGCCGAGACCAAGTTTCCCATATTCACCATGGAAAGTAGAGGTGGCAGAAATACCGTTGCCGATGTTGATATCAGATCCGTTGACCGCGAGATCTCCTCCGATGGTGACATCTCCAGTGCTGTTATTGAAGGTGAAAAGAGAGCGGCCGTCAAAAGAGCCACCATTGTTGTATTGGATTTGAGTGGTGTTGCCGCCCGGAGTGGCAGATCCGGAAGCATCCGTTCCGCATTTTAAAACTCCTTCAGCATCGGTGTTGATCGTATCGCAAGAAACTAAACTTCTGGCCACAATCTGAGTTTCCGAATGCAGCAAAGTTGCAGTCAGATGTCCGGGAGTAGTGGTTGGAGTTTCACCGACTCCCACGCCTCCTCCGAAATATGCTCCACCTCCAACAACTAAATTGCTGTTGATGGCGGGAGAGGAACTGGCGATATATACGGTGGTGGTGGCGTTAACCGAACCAACCGTGGTGGTGCCGGAGACGGTTAAATTTCCCTTGATGTTAGCGAAGCCGCCGACGTCCAACTTGGTTCCGGGGGTATTGGTGCCGATGCCGACATCTCCATTGATTCCGGAGACAACGAATAGAGAGGAAGATGAACCTGAATCTCCAATGACGAAGATCGGGGTGGAAGAACCGGCTCCATAGAGATCGGTGTTGTCGGCTTCAATGGATACCTGTCCGAACGGAGAAGTGGAGGCAAATCCTAATTTTCCATAACCGCCGGACAAAGTAGAGGTGGCGGCAATACCATTGCCGATATTCAGGTCGGAACCATTCACAAACAAGTCTCCCCCGATAGTCACGTTGCCGGTGGCATTAGCGAAAGTGAACAAGGAGCGGCCATCCAAAGTACCGCCGTTGTTGTATTGAATCTGGGTGGTATTGCCCCCCGGAGCGGCAGAACCCGTTTCATCCGTCCCGCACTTCAGCACTCCCGCGGAATCAGTGTTTATCGTATCGCAGGAAACGAGACCTCTCGCCACAATCTGGGATTCCGAATGCAATAAAGTAGCGGTCAGATGTCCCGAGGTGGTAGTGGGAGTTTCACCAACTCCGACTCCTCCTCCGAAATATGCTCCCCCGCCGACTACCAGGTTGCTGTTGATGGCCGGAGAAGAAGTGGCGATATATACGGTGGTAGTAGCGTTGATAGAGCCGACCGTCGAGGTGCCGGAAACGGTCAAATTACCTTTGATGTTGGCGAATCCTCCGACATCCAATTTGGTCCCGGGGGTGTTGGTGCCGATGCCGATATCGCCATTGATTCCTGATACGACAAAAAGAGAAGAGGAAGTTCCGGAATCTCCGATGACGAAGATCGGAGTATTGGAACCGGAGATGGCAGTTGATTCAATAGCGAATTGGGCGAAGGGGGAAGTAGTGCCAAGACCGAGTTTTCCATATCCGCCGGAGAACGTGGAAGTGGCAGAAATACCGTTTCCGATATTGATATCAGATCCATTAACCGCGAGATCTCCTCCAATGGTGACATTGCCGTTGGAATTATCAAAAGTGAACAATGAGCGGCCGTCAAAAGAACCACCATTGTTGTATTGAATTTGGGTGATGGCGCCGCCGACATTAATAGCATCCGCTCCACACTTCAGCACCCCCGCCGCGTCCGTATCAATCGTGTCGCAACTCGCCAATCCCCTCGCCACGATCTGCGTTTCTGAATGCAATAAAGTAGCGGTCAAATGTCCCGGGGAAGTGGTGGGAGTTTCTCCAACTCCGACTCCTCCTCCGAAATATGCTCCCCCGCCGACAACCAGATTACTGTTGATGGCCGGAGAAGAACTGGCGATATATACCGTGGTGGTGGCGTTCACCGAACCGACGGTGGTGGTGCCGGAAACGGTCAGATTTCCTTTGATGTTAGCGAAACCTCCAACGTCCAATTTGGTTCCGGGGGTGTTGGTGCCGATACCGACATAGCCGGTGGCTCCAGAAACAACGAAAAGAGAGGAGGAAGTCCCAGAATCTCCAATCACGAAGATTGGAGTGTTGGAGCCGGCGCCATAGAGATCGGTGTTGTCGGCCTCAATGGAGAATTGAGCGTAAGGAGAAGTGGTGCCGAGACCAAGTTTCCCATATTCACCATGGAGAGTGGAGGTGGCAAAGATGCCGTTGCCGATATTCAGATCGGAGCCGAGAACATACAGATCACCACTGAATAGGCCGTTGCCGACTACTTCCAATTTTTCCGACGGGTTGGTG
>JBBTRE010000050.1:0-1587 GCA_038065375.1 Patescibacteria group bacterium
CATCTGTCCGATTCGTTATGTAACGATGGCGCATGCGGGATTCTTTCCGATTGCAGAGCTAAAGACTTTACGCAAGATGAATTCCCGCCTGCAAGGGCATCCGCATCGCACCGCTCTGCCCGGTTCAGAAACCACCTCCGGTCCTTTGGGTTCCGGACTTTCGCAAGCGGTGGGCATGGCTTTGGCGGCCCGGATGGATAAAAAACGCCATCGGGTTTACTGTGCCACCTCTGATGGCGAACACGATGCCGGAAATACTTGGGAAGCGATTTTATTCGCGGGGAAGGAGCGGCTTAGTAATCTCACTGTGATAGTAGACCGCAACAATATTCAGATTGATGGGGTAACCGAGAGAATCATGCCGCTGGAGCCCCTGAAAGATAAATACCAGGCCTTTAACTGGCACGTTCTGGAGGTGGATGGTCATAACATTGAACAGTTTGTGGACGCAGTTAGTGAGGCTAAGGCGATTTATGAAAAGCCGACGGTGATCATCGCGCACACGATTCCGGGAAAGGGCGTGAGTTTTATGGAAAACGATTATCTCTGGCATGGGAAGCCGCCGAATAAAGAAGAGGCGTCGCGGGCTTTGGCAGAATTAAGGACGCTGGGTGGTAAGATAAGGTCGGAGCATCAATAAAAATTAAAATAAATTAAAATTATGGATAACAATATTCAAATGCCGGGTAGCAGTTCTAATAAATCACAATGGTCGCATAAGTTGCATGTCGCCGCTGAATGGAAAGCAAAAATTTTGTCGGTTTTGTCTGGCATCTTCTTGGTTTTGGCTTGGGTGTCTACTTTCCGGGGCACGGCCTTCGGTTTGATCGCGCCTCATTGGTATTGGAGCGCTCTGATTTTCGGAGTGCTGGCCTTATGTTCAAAAGTTATTTGGACGGCGTGTGACGACAAATGTTAGAGAGCAGATTTTAATTCATGATTAATCCCGGCGCAAAATTAAATCCAAAAGTTCTCGACGTTGACGTTGAGATGAGAGGTATCCGCGAAGGATATGGCGAGGGTTTGGTTTTAGCCGGAGAGAAAGATAAAAATATCGTGGTGCTTTGCGCGGACCTGACGGAATCCACCCGCTCGCAGGCGTTCGCGGAAAAGTTTCCCGATCGTTTCGTGCAGATTGGTGTGGCGGAGCAAAATTTGGCCGCTGTGGCCGCCGGTCTTGGTGTTTCGGGAAAAACGGCTTTTATTTCCTCTTACGCCACATTCTCTCCCGGCCGTAATTGGGAGCAGATCCGAACTACTATTTGCTACAACGATTCCAACGTAAAAATCGCCGGGCATCATGCCGGTTTAATGACCGGACCGGACGGCGCTACCCATCAGGCAACTGAAGACGTTGCCATTATGAGGGCGTTGCCGAAAATGACAGTGTTTGTGCCGTGCGACGCGATTGAAGCTAAAAAAGCGACGATGGCCGCGGCGAAAATCTGGGGGCCGGTCTATATCCGGTTTGCCAGAGAGAAATCCCCGGTGGTTACCACCGAATCCTCGCCCTACACTCCGGGGAAGGCAGAAGTTTTGTGGGAATCAAAAAAGCCACAAGTTTTAATTGCCGCCTGCGGAGTTTTG
>JBBTRE010000051.1:0-5583 GCA_038065375.1 Patescibacteria group bacterium
TGAAGCAAATGAGCAAGAATCACAGCGCCAGAAAGAACGCGAAGAGATGCTTGATCGGATCCGCCGCGGTGAGTTTCCGGCAGAAACTTCTGCCGCCACTCCCGAAAGTTCGTCGCCGTCCAGTTCGTAAATTTCAACCGCCCCGACTATGTCGAGGGCGGTTTTCTTTTATTGACGAACTCAATTTTGCGTGCTAATATCTCGGCAGTTCAACAAAAAGGAGAAGAAGATGAGTGATGGCTTCCTGATTGGTCTGGGAATACTGGGAATAATTGTAGCTCCGGTCGCGGCTGGATACGCCATTTATCTTTATTGCCAGCAAGTTACGAATGCCAAAAAGCGCGTTAAGGAGGAGCTGGCGAAGCCGGAATTGACGCTGAAAGAGCTGGCAGAATATCAGAAATGGGTCTTTCGTAGAGTTGCCGACCCGTCCTTTCTTGGTGACAGAAGCATCGAGGGCTTGCTGGAACTCAAAAACCCAGCTGATGAGAAAAAAATTGTTTACGCGCATGTTTCTAAGGAAATTCAGTCGAATTGCGTGGCGTTTCATGTTTGGTGGACGGTGTTTGATGTGGTGGCGATTGATCAATCCATAAAACATACGGCAAGAAAGAAGCGGGAAGCTGAAGAATTGGAGGAAACGGCTAAGATAGAATATCAAGAAACTCTTGAACGAATCCGCAGGGGAGAGACTAGCGTGGAATCTTCCAGCAGCCCTAGCTCTGGACAAAAAGGAAGTACTTCGCTATAATCTCCCTTAGATATTTGCTATGTAGAAATCCTCAACACATAGCTGCCTCTAGCGGCGCTGTGTGGGGCAAGGTACGGCTGCTTGAACCGGATCACACCTCGATTTGACGGGGTGGACCACCGGTACAGCCATCTTTTATCTTCTACATATCAGTTGGGTTGCGCCTTGATTTAGCGGGCCATAAACACCAAAAGGTGTAAGGCGAGGCTACGTCCCCAAGCCCGCTAAACTAGCGCGACCTACTTTCAACCCGCCCCTCCCACCGGTTTTACAACTTGAGTTGCAACCTGGGAGGGGCTTTTTATTGAAGTAATCGCGAATAATGCTAATTAAAGAGGTAATATTGCGAATGGGAAGGACATATTGATTTGAGCTACCATTTTGTGCTATACTATCGTAAGGTCTGGTAAGGACCTTTTTTGTTACCCGAATGGGTAGCGTACGTAATTTATCTCCAGCCATGCCATAGGCAGGCAAGTCCCGCCTCTGATGTGCCTGGAAACACCATGAAACAACTTTATAAGATCATTCTATTGGCTGTAATTGCCGTCTCTGTGGCTGTTCCGACCACCTTTTTGTCCGCTCAAGAGAGCGTTGATTTAGGCGTGCAAAGCACCGGTCTTTTGCCGTCTAACCCCTTTTATTTCCTGAAAGAATGGGGGCGGGGATTTCGGAAGCTGTTGGTCCCGGGAGTGGTCCGAAAAGCGGAGCTGGAGCTGCTGGTTCTTAACGAAAGAGCAGCGGAATTGCAAAAGTTGGAAGAGATCACCGGAGGCAACTCTGGGGCTATCGCTAAGGCCGTTTTAGGTTACCAAGAGGGACTGGAACGTTTACTGGAGAACTTAAAAGATTTAAAGGAAACCTCCGAGAATCCTAACGTGGACCGGCTGGCGGAAAACTTGATTTCCCGCGGTGTGCGCCATTTCCGTTTGCTGGAGGATTTGTCGGCTAAACTTGCCGATGGCGATGAGCTAGCCGTCACGATTGAAATTGTTTTGAATAAGTTGGCCGAAGCGTTAGCGATCATCCCCGGTCAGCTGGATGATTCGGAAAAGTTTCAGCAACGTTTTCAGGCGGTAGTGAAGGATTGGAAAGATTCTTTTCGAGAATTGCGAGGAGCGGAAATCGCTGATCGTTTGGAGGATCTGCTTTCCGGCGAAGCGCGCGGCGGCGCTGCGTTTTTGCGCGAAAATCTTTTACTGCAATTCAGCGGACGGTTGGAGGGTTCGGCTTTGGGCGGCGAAGGATTTGGGGATTTGTCTTCCGTGCCCGGCGATAAATTACGCCGTTTGCGGATGATTGATGAGGTGCGAGAAAATATTTTGAATCCGGAACTCCGCAACGAATTAAATATTTTAAGGCAGAAAATTTTGATGGAAGCCGATGAGGCGGAGGCAATCGGCGCGGAAGAGGCTAACCGGGTAATTGAAGAAGCGGCTACGCTGCTAAAAGAGGCGGAAGAAAAGGTGGCGGCGCGGTCTTCGGTGAAAAATTCCATCAAGGAATTGATTGAACGGGCTAAATTCAATATCGCGCAAGCGGAAAAGTTTTTGGCGGAAGAAAATTTCGGCGGCGCCTTCGGCCAGGCAACAGCCGCTAAGGCCTCTTTGAAAAATGTCTGGAATCAGCTTTCTCCCGAATCCTTGAACGCGCCGGCGGCATTAGAGCGGGCTCAGCGGGAATACGATGAGTTGCGCTCGGCGATTGTGGCGGCGGATGTTTCCAAGGAGGAAAATCCGAAAATTTTCAGTTTATTGACGGAGGCGGAACGCCGGATCGTGGAGTTGGCAAAATTAGTGGAGCGGGATGCTTTTTCGGAAACAATTTCCACTTCTTTACGGACGGTTACCGTATTACTTTCCACCATTGAACAGTTTTCTCATGTTTTAAGTGAACCAAGGCCGGAAGTGATTGAGCCGGTTATGGAACCGATTTCGGCTCCGGTGAATGAGGTAAGGGACTTGCCAGCCGTTCGGCAGACTTCGGTTTTACAGCCGGAGGTTGCCGGCGTTGTTATCACCGGAAAAGGATTTGAACCGACCACGATCAAAGTTACCGCGGGCGCGAAGGTGGTTTGGACAAATCAAGATATCCGCCCGCACTGGCCGGCCTCCGCCTTGCACCCGACCCACAATCTTTTGCCAGGTTTTGACGCTTTGCAGGGTTTGAGCGAAGGGGAGTCCTATTCATTTGTTTTTGAAAAAGCCGGAGTCTGGAAATATCACGACCATCTGAATCCCGGTCTGGTCGGAGTAGTGGAGGTTGTGGAGTAATCGCTAACCTGCCTGCCGGCAGGCAGGTAATGCGAATTGGAGAGGTAATATTGCGAATAAGAAAATAGTGAGTGAATAGTATTAGATATACGGTATTAAGTATTTCAAGACCTTTTAAAAGCCGCTATAATCACCGATATGGCCAATGAGACGTTTGGCGGAGCGCCGGCGGCCGAATCCGGCGAGTCAATCGCGGGAATTTTTGATCGTTACCGCAACGGCGAGCGTTTTGATTTCTCCAAGTTGCCGCCCGGAGAGTTGGGCGCCGCCGTAGATTATTATCGGGAACACATCTCGGAAATTGATCCGACCGGTCAGGTAGAAATCCTGGAGCAGTTTCTGCAATTGAAAGCCGCCCCGGAAGAGCAGTTTTTGGAAATCGCCAAAACTTTTTCGTGGGAACAAAAGATTGAATTGGGAAATTTTGTCGGCGGCCAGACTGAACCGGGTTTATATGCCAAGATTTTCCATCGCTGTTTTAAAGATGCTTTTCATCAGGAGGAGGTGTCGGTTTGGTGCGATAAATTTCTGCGTGGCGAAGGAGTGACCGCCAAGCATGTTTTGATGGTGGCGCCGTTTTTAAATTTGTCCGAACTCGTCACTGACTCGGAGACTTTAGAGAAAAAAGAGCCGCGGTTTTCCGAGAGGAAAAAGTTTGTTAGTGCTTATCACATCTTTAAGCCAGGAGAGTCCGGTCGTGCCATTTATCTCCTAGACGCCCTTTTTGATAATCTGCCGGCCGCTCAAGAGCTGATGGACGATTGTTTACTTTTGGAAGATCCGGACTTGCCCGGGCTGGAGAGCGCTCTAAATTATTTCACCAGGAGGCGGCGCGCCTTTGTTTTGCGCTATCTGCCGCAACTGATGAAGATTGGGGCGATGGATGAAGGGAAGGCCGTTGAGATTCTCACCCGCGATCTTTCTGATGCCGACCAGCGACCCTATTTTACTCAGGAATTTTATTCATCGGACGAAACTAAGAAGGAATATAAAAATTTGGTTGATGCCGCGCGTCAATCCGAGAAACTCAAAAAAGAGGATTATTTTGACGAACTTTCCGGGCCGCGCCGGATCGCCAAGAAACTCCAGGATGTCCGGGCTGTGGCGGAATCCGCTGGTTTGGATTTTGCTTTAGAGAATTGGGATCAATTGGAAAAAATTCTGCCGGCCGACAAGCGGAATGCCTTTTTGCGATCCCTAGTCCATGAGCAGGTTCCGATCTTAAAAGCGGCGAGGCGTTTGAAATTAACCAGTGAAGAAATCCGGACTTTG
This sequence comes from Patescibacteria group bacterium, assembly GCA_038065375.1. Classification (GTDB taxonomy): domain Bacteria; phylum Patescibacteriota; class Minisyncoccia; order UBA6257; family WO2-44-18; genus JAUSKF01. The sequence continues at coordinate 4,297 of JBBTRE010000051.1, forward strand.
TTCAGCCAAAGCATGGATGAGGAGGGTTTCAAAATTTTGGACGACGCTTCCGATCTGAAACATTTGGTTGATATCGGGAAGGAGCAGGACGCCGTTTGGATAATTCGTGAGAGTATTCTGCGCAACACCGGCTCTTTTGCTAATTCGTATTTAGTAGATCGGTTAGACGGTGTTCTGTCTTGGTTTTCTGAGGTGAACCAGCGGGAGATTTTGAAGGTGGTGGAATCCGAACCGGACTTGTTTGCTAACCGGTGGGATTGGATTTTAACCAACCGACCGGGCGAGCTGAAAAATTTTATTCATTCGGCCGTGCGACAAAGCGGCGGTTATGGATTCCAGAATGGTTATCAGCGGGTCCTGCAATTATTGAACGAACGGGAGGCCGCTGGATCAGCGAATCCGCTCACTCCGGATCAGTTCCGGGAGTTTTCTAAAGATCTTTTTGAAAAATATCCGCCGCTTTTCTTGCGAGCGGTTAAGGTTTTCTCCGAGCTGTATAATCCGGATGAGCAGAAGGAGTTTTTTCAAAAGAACGTTTCGGGTTTATCGGGATCGGAAATCATCAATTCTATCATTAACTCCCATCAGCCGAATCAGTTGAAGCAACTCATCGCCCTGCTGGGCAAGGATGGTGTTTACGGACCGATCGGCCGGGCTGTGCGAGAGGATCCGGATAAGTTCGTGAAGTTGATGAATGAAAGCGGCTGGCGAGCGATCAATCAGCTGGAACCGGTTTTTAAGGTCGGAGAACGGCTGGATCTTTTTTTGGAGCAACTTCCCAAGTTTGATTCTGAGTATGTCGGCGCCGGAGAGTCTGTAAAGATCTTTCTGGGTCGTCCCGCCAGGCTCCGGGAGCTGGTAGAAGTGATCACGGAGACCCAAAATCCGGCGCTGTTGGAAGATTTCTATTTGGGGGCCGGCGACCTGGTGTCCGGTCATCACAACGCTTTGAAAAGAATTAAAGACGCGAGATTTGAAGCCACGCGTCAGAAAAAGAAATTTCAGGCGCCTTTTGGAGCGGAAGAGTTAATTTTGAATCCGAGTCAGATGGCGGCGGTTGAGGAATTCCAAAAAGCTACGCGTGATCCATTGTGGGATTATTTGAGTCGGCATCCCGGTTCAATTTTTCAATCGGCTGTCAGAAAAAAAGCGAAGAATGATCCGAAACTTCAGCAGTTGATTGAACGCGACGCGGATGATTATGCCACTCTCTACCCGCAAAATATCCGGGAACTTAAAGACGTGCTTAGTGAGGAGCGCTATTTTCAAATGGTGGAAGACCATTTT
>JBBTRE010000052.1:0-15462 GCA_038065375.1 Patescibacteria group bacterium
GCAAACGGCGCGCCTCTTCTTCTTTGATAACTTTCAAAGCGTCAATTTGAATCGGTGCCGTCACTAAGTTGAGATAAGTTAAGCCGGCCCGAGAAGCCCTATCTTGGGCATCTTTCTCTTCGGCTTCCCGCCTTATTCTGACCAGCTGGTCGTCCAGATTTTTAAGCGACTGCAACATTATTCTCATTCTAACACACTAAAATCGTCGGCCTTGACAAAATGAGGGGAAGTGTGCTAAGATAGACGGGATCTTTGATAGAGAAATAAGGCAACCAGAAACCCCTTTTCAGGAGGTAAGACATGCGGAAAATCTTCCGAGCGGTCATGTTGTTGTTGGTCCCATATTTTTTGTGTGGCTGTGCCATCACTGGTAAGATTGGCGGATGGCCGATTTTTTCGGCAACCGCCACGACGACAACCATCGTGAATAACACGACGGATGCCAGATTCGTGGTCCTGCTGAACGGGAAGATCATCAACGAGTTCTACGTTCTCCCCGGACAGGATTTCTCATTCAGCTCACGCAACTTTTCGGATAACGAAAAAGAATATTGCGTGGTGGTGAAAGCGTATGACGCCGACGACAGGATGCTCGGCGTGACCGAGATGTCTTACACAGTCCGGCAGTACGAAGCCGGATGCAAAACATGGGTGATCAACTCCTACAACTTCCGAGGAAGAAAGTAAGAAATGCCGGGGTGGCGGAATTGGTAGACGCCCGAGCTTTAAATACTCGCGGTCCTGAAAAGGCCGTGAGGGTTCAAATCCCTCCCCCGGTACCGGCCGAGTGGCTGGAATTGGTATACACGACGGATTCAAAATCCGTTGAGCGAAAGCTCGTGAGGGTTCAACTCCCTCCTCGGCCATCTTTCGGAAACATTGGTTTCCGAAAAAACAAACACTTCAACTAAGGAGACAAAAAATGCGTGTTCCGCAGACGGAGACTTTCAAAGGTCTTATGTACCCGGTGATCGCGAACGGAACGGGAGTCAGCGACGGAACTAAGACGTACACCAAGAGCAGCGCTCCGGCCGTAAGAGGCGCGGAAAAGGTTTTTGACAAGGCGACTGCCCGGATCGCTCCGATGCCGATGGCGAAAGAAATCGATGCCTTCATCAGAGAACTGAGCGTCGGCAAGAAGAAATTCCGCCACAAGGAGACGTACCTGCAGACCGACAGAGGCGAGGTGATCGCGATCGTCAGCTGTTCCTGGTATGAGAAGGATCTGCCCATCGCGCCGAGCGCGATGCCCCAACAGGCGATCGTCTCTGCAATCCAGGAGCAGGAACCAGCACCGTTTTCAGACTAGCCAGTCAAAACTCAAGCCGCATTCAAATTCGAAATGGATGCGGTTTTTTTATTCCAATTTTGCCCGCGAGTATTCGAGCGGCTAGAAAATTGCGAACCACGCACCTTCGGAAATTGAAATTTCTTAAGGTGCGGGGTGCTCTTGCTTCTAGATAAATTTCTTGCGGTTAACTTCAGAAATTTATAGAATCAAGGCATATGTCCGGCCACAACAAATGGAGCCAAATTAAAAACCGTAAGGGGGCGCAGGACGCCAAAAAAAGCTTATCCTTCTCAAAACTGCTGGCTTTAATTGTCGTTGCCGCCAAAGCATCGCCGGATCCCGATAAAAACCCCCGTCTGCGGGCGGCTATTCAGCGCGCGCGGGATGGCAATGTGCCGCTGGAAAATATTGAGCGGGCAATCAATAAAGCCGCGGAGCAGAAAGATCTGACTGAAGTATTAATTGAGGCTTATGGACCGGAAGGAATCGGCATGCTGATTGAGGGCATTACCGACAACACCAACCGGACAATCTCGGAAGTTCGCCATCTCTTGGACGAAAATGGCGCGAAAATGGCCGGCCAAGGCGGGGTAGCTTGGTCTTTTGAAAAAACTCCCGGTGGTTGGCAGGTGAAAATGCCACAACCCGCTTCCGAGGAAGCCAAGAAAAAAATAGAGGAGTTAATCGTTATACTAGAAGAGCACAACGACATTCAGCGTGTTATCACTAACGCGAGCTAGAATTATGCGTATCCTAGGAATTGATCCCGGCACTTCCAGAATCGGCTTCGGGGTCATAGAGACCGCCGGTGGATTAAGGTTGGTGGATTACGGAGTGATTGAAGCAAAAGAAAAAACCCTAACCGAGAAAATCGCTAATTTCTCCAAGAAATTTGAAAAATTGATTAAGGATTGCAACCCGGAGCTGGCAGCCATAGAAAAGTTATTTTTCGCGAAAAACCAAAAGACCGCCATAGAGGTCGCCCAAGCCCGCGGAATTCTAATAGCGGCCCTGGTCAACCGCAACATACCAATCGTTGAGTACGGGCCAACCGAGGTCAAGCTAAACGTTACCGGGTATGGGTTGGCGGATAAAGCGGCGGTTGCTAGAATGGTAAAAATGATTTTAAAAGTAAAAGACCTGCCCGGCCACGATGACGCCATTGACGCGATAGCTATTGCCATCACCGCCGCGAGTAACCGCCTATTGACAGAGCGGACAGCCGATATATAATCCTTTTCATTATCACAGAAAAATTAACAAAAGGTCGTTTATGCAAAATCTAACAATGAGCGGATACCAAGACGACATCCAATTCATGGCCGATAACGAAGATATAGATCCGGCGGATGAAGAAGAAACCGAGGACGCCGACTCCAACGATATTCTTGTCGGCGATGATGACGAAGAGGCTGAAGGCGGCAAAGTGGAGAGCGTTGAAGAATTGAAAGAGAAAGAGGCCGGAGAAGAGGAGGAGAGTTACTAAACTTAAAGCCCCCCTGACAACTGCGTAGTTGTGCCCGGGGGCTTTTGGTTATACTATAAATAACCTTAAATGCGACACCTGCTTCACCGTTGTTGGAAGTTTTTTATTCGTCACTGGCGCTATTCCGCGAGTATCGCCGCGAGTTTTTTATTAATCGCTTTGTTGAGTATCTTCCTCCTGATTAAAGATTTGCCCGACGAAAGTCTTATTTCCAGCCGGACAGTTTCCGAGTCAACTAAAATCTTTGACCGGACCGGCGAAATACTGCTTTATGAAATACACGGTGAAGAAAAGCGGACGCTGATACCATTTGAGGAAATACCGGAAGTAGCGAAGAACGCCACGATCGCCATTGAAGACGAAAACTTTTATAACCACGGGGCAGTGGATTGGCGCGGTATTGCCAGAGCGCTTTGGGTGAATATGTTAAAAGGCCGCATCTCTCAAGGCGGGTCTACCATCACTCAACAGTTAGCCAAGAAGGCTTTTTTGACTGATGCCCGTACCCCGACCAGAAAAATCAAAGAATTAGCGTTAGCAATAAAACTGGAGAGGAAGTATTCCAAAGACGAAATTTTGAGTCTTTATCTTAATCAAATTCCTTACGGGTCAAACGCCTACGGATTGGAGGCGGCATCAAAAACTTTTTTCAACAAAAAGGCGAAGGATTTAAATTTAGCCGAAGCTGCCCTGTTGGCCAGTCTGCCAAAAGCTCCGACTTACTATTCGCCCTACGGATCAAGGAATAAAGAGCTGACAAATAGAAAAAACACAGTGCTAGAGAAAATGAATCAGTTGGGTTTTATAACTGACCAACAAAAGGAAGAGGCCCAGAAGATAAAATTGGAGTTTGCTCCAGGGTTTACCACCATCAAAGCCCCTCATTTCGTGATTATGGTGCAGGACTATTTAAACAGCCGCTATGGGGAGGATTTTGTGCGGACCGCGGGACTGAAAGTGATTACCACGCTAGACTGGAAATCTCAGGAAATTGCCGAGCGATCAGTTGAAGAAGGGGCGAAGCGTAACGAGGAGCTTTATGCCGGAAAAAACGCCTCGTTAGTTATGCAGGATGCCAATACGGGGCAAATTCTCGCCTTAGTGGGGTCTCGAAACTATTTTGACCTGGAGAACGACGGAAATTTTAACGTAGCGGCCCAGGGGCTCCGACAGCCCGGTTCTACAATGAAACCATTTGCTTACATCGCGGCCTTCAAAAAAGGGTACACACCGGAAACTGTTGTTTTTGATGTAGAGACGGAATTTGATACAACTGAAGATCCGGAGAAAAGTTATAAGCCGCAAAACTTTGACGAGATATTCCGCGGCCCGGTAACTCTCCGGCAGGCGTTGAGTCAATCTATCAACATCCCGTCAATTAAAACTTTGTATCTGGCCGGGATAGACAACGTTTTGAAATTGTCTAAAGATTTTGGGATAACAACCCTGACGGAAAGAAGCCGTTACGGTCTCTCTTTAGTGTTGGGTGGAGGCGAGGCAAAGCTTATTGATTTGGTGAATGCCTATTCGGTATTCGCGCAGGATGGCATCAAACACCGGCAGACATTTATTTTGAAAGTGGAGGATAACCAGAGAATTCTAGAGGAGTACACGGATGAGACGGTCAACGTGATTGAATCTCAATACGCGCGGATGATTAATAATATTTTATCGGATATAGAAAGCCGTTCGGTTTTATTACAAAACAGTCTCGGACTGACAATTTTCCCGAATCAGGAAGTTGCTCTCAAAACCGGAACAACTAACGACTACCGGGACGCCTGGGCGATCGGTTACACAAAATCCTTAGTTGTCGGGATCTGGGCCGGCAACAACGACAACACCCCAATGCAGAAAAAAGGAAGTAGTCTTTTGGCCGCCATTCCGATGTGGAGCGCGTTTATGCGGGAAGCGCTGAAAGATCAACCGACGGAATCCTTCACGCAACCTGATCCGATAATTGTAGAAAAACCGGTCCTGAAGGGGGAATACACCATCAACTATTGGTCAGGGAATAACGTCTACCCGCAAGTCCATGAAATTCTTTTTTACGTAAATAAAAACGACCCGTTAGGACCGCCGCCGATCAGTCCGGAAAATGATTCCCAGTTTGATAATTGGGAAGAGCCGACTTTGGTATGGGCGAAAGCAAACATTCCTAATTTCGAACAAAACTATAACAAACCGCTACCCTACGACGCGCGAGTTAAAGATGAATCCGGAGCTACTCTAGGAGTTGATATCCTCTCTCCCCTCAATGGAAGTTTCGTGAAGAATCCTTTAATTTTGTCTTTTGTTGCTAAATCGGCTTCTGGAATAAAGAAAATAGAGATATATTTCAACGATAAATTAATTGACCAGATTGATGGTGGAACAAATAAAGAATATCTCTATACAAAAAATTTAAATTTAACGAACATAGAACTCCAAAACATTTTGAAGTTAGTGGTTTTGGACGGACTAAACAATCGAACCAGCAGGGAGTTGATACTATACAAATAGTAGTAAGTAGTCTGATAATTTTTCCGTCTTTCTGCTTAATACTATCTACTTTCTACTAACTACACAGTCTTAATTGGCATTAGGATATAGAAATAAGAAGCATCTTCAGCGGGCCGAATCACCGACGGTTTATTATTGTTATTGACGCAAAAAATTAAATTCTCGTGATCAACCACTTTTAACCCGTCAAGGAAGTATCTCCAGTTAAATGAAACTTCTTCAAAACCTTCTCCTTTAAATTTCACCGGAATTAAATAATTATTTTCTCCAAGATATTGATTCGCGGAATAAACTTCCAGAACTTTCTGCCCTTCATTCATTTTTATCCGGACGTCGTTAGTCTTGCCAGAGAAATTACTCGCTAACTTAATCGCGTTCACCAACTGATCCTTATTAATCACAATTTCATTACTGCTGTCTTTCGGAATAATCTGCTCGTAATCAGGATATTCTCCATCAATTAGTCTGGAAATTAATTCCGTATCTTCATTTTTAAATAAAATCTGGCTGGAATCTACATATATTTTTAATGGCTGGTTATCCGGGAAAATCTTAATTACTTCAGAAATTGTCCTTAATGGGATAGTAACTTTAAATCCGTGATTAAAATTGGATTTAAATTGATTTGTGTTAATCACTTTTTGAGCCAATCGGAATGCGTCAGTAGCAACTAATTTAATTAAAGTGGTTTGAAAATCAAATAAAACACCGCTTATTTCCGGACGAATCTCTGACATTTGAGCCGCGTTTAAAACTTTCATCACCGCGTCTTTAAATAAAACGGTATCTATTTCAATAAAATTATCTTCGTTATCAATTTTAGGAATAATCGGGAATTCTTCATGACTAATCCCTTGGATTTTCGCGCTGTAATTATCAGTTTTAAAAACCAAATTATTACCATCGTTTTCTATCGTAATTCTTTCGTTGTCGCTATTATTCACTAAGCTATAAAAAGTAGAAAAAGGAACAGTGATTCCTCCTTCTTCAATAATCTTACCGGAAGTTATTTTTGTAACCGCTAAATTAAGATTAGTGGCAGCAATTTTAATCCGGTTATTAAAAGTTTTAAACAAAACATTTTTTAAGATCGGCAAATTTCCACTTTCAGAAATTGCCTTCTCCACAGACATTAACGCTTCTTTTAAATTACTTTTTAGTATGATGACCTTCATATATTTATTTAATTAAGTTAAGAGTAGTAGTAGAAGAGGGAGTGGATAAGTGGATAAGTGCCGCCGGTAATCTTTTTCTCCTTACCAGTTGTGGGCTCCGAGATTTCTTGTTAAATAATGTCATGTTGATAAGTGATGTAGAAAATACTAACTCTTTGTTAACTTCTCTTTGATCAGCATGATTTTATTGCTAAGTTGTTGGTTTTTATCCACATCTTGTGAGATCTTTTCAAACGCGTACATGGCGGTTGTGTGATCTCTCTTCCCCATCTTTTCCCCAATAAAAGGGAAGGAAAGATCCAATAAATCGCGCAATAAATACATAGCAATTTGCCGCGGTTCTACAATTTCTTTTTTTCGGGAGCGGCCGATAAGATCCGCGGGAGATATTTCAAAATGATCGGATACCACCTTTACCACTTGCTGATGGTTTAGGTTTTGTTGCGCCGGAGATTGGATGCTCTCATTAATTACCTGATCCGCCATTTTAATGTTAATTTCCTGGTTTTTTGCCTGCTGATAGAAGATTACCCGATTTAAAACTCCTTCTAATTCGCGTAAATTCTTCTTCACTTTGGCGGCAATTAGATCTATTACTTCAGCCGGCATATTAATGCCTTTTTCCTGGGCCTTTGCCTTTAAAACGGCCACCCTAAGCTCGTAATCCGGCTGGCTGATATCGCAGATCATTCCACCCTCAAAACGTGAACGGAGTCGCTCTTCCAGGGTCGGAATGAATTTTGGTGGGCGATCCGAAGAAAGGATTAGCTGTTTATTGTTTTCATATAAAGCATTGAAAGTATGGAAAAATTCTTCCTCGGTCCGTTCTTTGCCGCCGATGAATTGGACGTCGTCAATAATTAAAACGTCGGTGTTGCGATACCGGTCTTTAATAGTTTCCATTCTTTTATTGCGCATCCCAGCCACTACTTCATTAATAAACTTTTCCGACGGCACGTATTTTACTCGGATTCTATTTTGGTAAAGATTTTTTGCTTCGTTGCCGATCGCCTGGATCAAATGCGTTTTGCCGACACCAACACCGCCATAAATAAACAACGGATTATATTTTCTCCCTATCTCTTTCAGGACTCCCTGCGCGGCCGCGAAGGCCATTTCGTTGGATCCGCCCACCACGAAAGAACTCATTGTGTATTTCGGGTTGAGGTTGGTCTCCGGGTCAATCTTCAATTCATTAAACATTAATTGTGAAGAGGTGGCCGGCGTTTTTGATTTTTCCGCCAGCTTCGGAGGCAGGTCCGGTCCGTTGTGGACGATGAAATCAACTTTCTTAGTGCTGTCATCTAAATTTCGCAGCGCTCCCAGGATTACTTTGTAATATTTATCCTGGACCCAATCTTTAGCGAAGTTACTTTGGAGACCAACTAAAGCCGCCCCCTCTTTTTTATCCAGCAAGCGGCTGTTTTTAAACCAAGTAAGAAAATTTGGTTGCGAAATTTGCAATTCTATTTCTCCTAAAGCCGATTTCCAAAGTTCTTCAAGATTCATAGTTATAGTTTAAAGAGTTTTTTCACGGAGGGGAAAGGGGTGAGTTGAATAACGTGTTAATTATAAGTGGATAACTTCCAAATTACTACAAGCGGAGCTTGTTTAGTAATTTGAGAACCCCGCACTTAATAAAATATCACTGATTTTACGGCCACTTGATAAAATTACTGGGAAAAGCTAATATCTATTCATAAAGTATTAAGTGCGGGGCGATGATTTTGTAATCAATCACTTCGCTCTTGAACAAAATTTATCATGTCTCAAACCTATCAACCGAAAAAACGAAAAAGAGCGAGGACGCACGGTTTCCGAAAGCGCAGCCGGACTCATGGAGGCCGGAGAACCCTTCAAGCTAGGCGCAGGAAGGGCCGTAAGCGGCTGACGGTAAGTGGCTAGTGAAATGCTAAAGAAAAAATACAAGCTCCCATTGCAACTTTTCCCCGCTAAACGGGGAAAATTGCTTAAAAGCCCCTATTTCATGCTAAAAACGTTCCAAGCCGAGCTTGGGTTTAGTCGTTTTGGAGTGACGATCAGCGCCAAGACCGCTCCGCGAGCCGTCAAACGTAATCAGATGAAGCGCCTAATCTTTGATTTTTTTGTCGCCAACTCCGATAAGCTTCCGGTCGCCGACTACTGGCTAACCGTTCTTCCTCCCGCTACTAATTTACCCAAAGAGCAGTTTTTGATAGAGCTGAATAAGGTTTTAGGTGTTATAATCACTAAATACTAATCACTAATCACTAGTCGCTAATCGCTAAATTATGGGTAATTTCTTTAATATCATTTTGCACCAGCCGATGTTCAACGGGTTGGTTTTCTTATATAAATACGTCGCCTTTGAAGATTTAGGCGTGGCAATCATCCTTTTAACCGTGATTATCCGCCTAATCCTCTACCCGCTCTTCTATCATAGCTTCAAGAACCAGACCCTGATGCAGAAGATTCAACCGGAAATTCAGAGGATCCAGCATGACCACAAAAATGACCGCGAGAAGCAGTCTCAGGCATTACTGGCGCTTTATAAACAGCACCAAGTGAATCCTTTTTCCGGGTTCTTCCTGATCCTGATCCAGTTACCTATCTTAATCGTGCTTTATCGTCTTTTTTTGGAAGGTTTAACCACGGAGTCATTTTCCAATCTTTACCACTTCCTCACTCCGCCGACCGAAGTTCATAATATTTCTTTGGGCTTGATAGATTTGAAGGCAAGAAGTATAGTAATTGTAGTTTTATCGGCTATTTTACAGTATTGGCAGGGTAAGTTGAGTTTGCCGAAACGCTCCGGTTCGCATTCGGATGAATCGCCAACAGCCAAGATGGCCCGCAATATGATTTTTATTGGCCCGGTGCTTTCTATAGTAATTCTGATAAATTTACCGGCGGCAATCGGAGTTTACTGGCTGACTTCATCGGCGTTCTCAATCATCCAGCAGTTAATTATTAATAAGACATTAAGAAAAAATGACGGAGGAATTCAAAATAAGGGTCAAAACGATCCTGGAGATGCTCGGGCTTAATGAGCCGAGTATTGATTTTAACGAAGAAAATAGGAAGATTACCGTTTTTATTAATGAAGGTGAGTGGGTGAAGAAGCACCTGCCTTTTTTGGTTAATGATTGCGAGCGGATGTTTAACCTACTGGCCAAAAAGCACGGCATTGAAGCCAATCTTTTCGTGGACATCAACAACTACCGCAAAGAGCGGGAAAACTTGATTGTGGAAATTGCCAAAGCGGCCGCCCGGAAGGCGGCGATCACCAAAGCGGAGGTGAAGTTGCCGGCGATGAATTCTTACGAACGCCGCTTAATCCACGTGGAGCTTTCTACCCGTCCCGATGTGAAAAGCGAAAGCGCCGGCGAAGGTAAAGAGCGTTACGTGATTGTGAGGCCGATATAAAATCTCCCCGCCAGCCGGCGGGGAGATTTTATTTAAAGCGAAATACTGTAGAGAAGGTGGTCAAATCGGTTGAGCAGGATTAAAGTACCGCCTTGCTTCTCCAGGCGGGCGGCATTAATCGGGGTATCCAACTCATTATTATATGGCCAGCTACTGGCCAGAAGAGACGATCTGTTTTCATAATCAACCAAAGAGATTACATAGATTCCTTCTTGGGTTGAGGGTTTCTTTAGTTCCGCGTCGAAGGAATTAGTTTTGGAGTTTTGGTTTAGCGGCGCGCTGCAAAAAATCAGTAATCGGTCATTCAGGCATTTATTCGCCGCCGCGCGCAATCTTATGGTGTTGGTCTCTTTTCCATCGGTGTTTATCAGAGATAACAACCCAAGCGAGGATTTTAAACCGATCTTTGAGGTCAGCCATTTTATTTCCACCTCCGGCTTTTCCGCAGAGATTGTTTTGAAGATTTTGCTTTTGATGTTGAGAGACCAGGTTGATCCGCTACCTTCTCCGGACGGGCGATCGTTCAGATATACGATGTCGGCGGAAGTCCAATCCAAAGAGAGATCTTTTTGGAAAATTTTGATTATTTCTGATGATTTTTTACTACTAAGATCCAGTATTGATAAAACGCTAGACCCGGCGCCATTTTTGAGGTAGACGACCCTGTTATTGGACAACGGATCCCAATCGACTGCGGTTGTTCCTTGAGGAAGGGGTTGGAAAGATTTATTTGCTGTATTGAAAACCGAAAAAGATGGCGATTGCGGGAAGCCGAAAGCGATCAACGCCAGTAACCCATCGGAAGACGGTTCTACGTAGCTGAGATCCGGTATATTTTGTGAGCTGATCGCTTGGCTGGATTTATCTTCTAGTAGTTTGGAAATTTTCCCATCTTTGGTTAAGTAATAAATTTCGTTCGTTTTTTTATTCATCCAAAAATCAAAGACTTCCGCGTTTGTTAGTATTTGTAATTTAGCCGCTCCGACCGAGCCGTTATTATCGGCGGAGTCAGTCGGATTGCTGTAGGTTGGCGCGGAGTTTAAGTATTCCCAACCGAAGTAGGCCCCCGCCAGAATGGCTAGCGCTCCGGTAACCAGCAAGGCGATTTTTATAGTCTTGTTCATTTCTTGTTATTTCCTACCCGCTGCCTTTTCAGCTATCAATTTGGCGAGACTAGCCTGCCGTGATATTACCGCCGGTATTTTAGAGTTCTGCCACACATTATATGCGTCCCGGGCGGCCTGAGCGGCTTGATCTATTGTCTTTTTAAGTTCTGCTTTTGATTCATCAGACGCGTTATTATAATCCGCAGCATATACGCCCTGTATCTTAGTGAGGTTGTCGTACGCCAAATGGGCGTCCTCTTCCTGTAATTTGGCAATCTGAAGGTGCAAAGCCTCCTTCGCAATCAGAGAGTCTATATCCGTCCCCTTAATGGCATCCACCTGTTTTAGAAGTTCGGCTATCTCTGTGTCTATTTGTTTCCTCCGGGCTTTCTGTTCCTTTTCTATCTTATATAGTTCATCCAAGGCCTTTTGATGGGCGCCGAAATCAAAATTTTTATTAGCCAGCGGTTTGAGAGCGTCAAGTTTAAGGTTCGCGAGATCTGGGCTGATGATTCGGAGGATCATAGTGGCGCCCAACAGCATCACCACTCCTAGAACGGCGTTGATGATCATATCTCTGGCGTCGGCTGTCGCGGCGATATTCCCCGCGGAGGTTGCCCATCTCAATCCGGCGAAGACAATCACCGCCATCGCCACCAACAAGCCCAGGCCAATCCCGAAATTATATAAAGTGGCGATATATTTCAACGGGTTGGTTTCAGATGCGGTGGCGCATTTTTCTACTCCTAGAGTTAGGCAGGGCAGTGGAACGATCAGTTTGAAGTTCCGATTAACCGGCGTCGGCGCCTTTAGTTCCGCCGCCTGCTTCCTTAGTTCGGCGGCTCTTTCTTCGCAAAATTTGATAGCTTTTGTTTCTTCTTCGGTGAGACTCCCTTTTGCTTTAAGTTCCGCCACCTCTTTTTCACAGGCCGCCGCTTCCGCTTCTAATGCCGCGACCGCTTCTTTGTTGAACGCGGCGTCAGCTTTATTACTTAGCGTTGTGGCCAGCTCCCTGCGCAATCTAGCGGCCTCAATATAGCCGTTGTAGCTATCTTCCCTTTCTTTGTACGTGAGACCGTTTGGGTCATTGAATGGGACGGCTTCCAATATCGCTTTATCGCGACGAGCGTAATCTTCGGCAAGAAAAGCATCTTCTTCCAGGAGTTTTGCGGCAGACCTTAATTCATCTTCTGTGGCAGTTTCGGATTTTGCCAGATTCTGAACGCGCGTGAACTCACTAGTGTCAAAGAGAGTGGAAGCGGCTAAACCGGAAGAAGACAGGAGAATCGTTAGCATACCTATCGCGAAAAGTATTTTTTTCATTATTTTCTAAAAATTATGGTTTTGCTAGCGCCTTCAGTGGCTTTTTTGGAATTTCGGGCAGTGACTTTGATCACCACCTCGCTACCGGCAAACAGATCAGAAGTGTTAATTTCCAGAATCGCGGGATTATCCACTAGCCCGGTGGCTGGCTGGCTGTTGGCAGACCAAGAGATCAGTAATTCGCCGATATTTTTAACATTAAAGAAGTAGGGCGTGGCTTCAAAGATTGAAGGACCACCAGTGATAATCAATTCCGGGCTGGCGAGTGGTATTTCCAGCCGTTTTTCTAAATCTGATCCTTTATAGTTTTTAATTGTGATTTCCACTACCTGATCACCGTGCCGCCCGCTGGCGACAAAAGAAATATTTTTCAAACCGATGCCGGATTTAAGTTCATCGTTATTTATTAGCCAGTTTATTTGCTTGCCGGAAATGTTGGCGATTTTACTGCCGTCAATTAACTCTAGAGCCACTTCAACTTTTGATCCATCAATCGGCAGAATTTTCCCCTGGTATGCAGACGGAGCGTAGTTGTCTGATTTCCAAGTAACCATCAGTTCGGGCGCCTGTTGGGCGGTCGCTAAAGTAGTAAGTAGTAAGTAGACAGCAGAAAGTAGCGCAGAAAAGCGAACCGCAGATTTGATATTTAAAGATTTAAAAATCATTATTTTTGAACATTTTTGTAAGATTGTCTCGCTGCGCGAGATCTGGCGTAGCCATGACTTCGTCTTACTCGCAATGACGCAAAAATCATTTTGAGGTTTGCGGAGCCGCGATGGTACCTTTCGGTTTCTTTATTTTAATATCCTGATCGGCGCCGGGAGTCTGACTTTTATCCGGGCTACCTTTCAAACTGAGGAAAAAGCCAATTGTCCGGATCGGTAGGGCGCCCACATAGGGTATCAGCTCTAATAGCCCCGCTACTATATTATACCAACCACCACCCTTTCTAGAGATAGAATAGACAGCGATTATCGGACTGGTTATGGCGTCCAGAATAAGAAAATCGTCCAATCCAAAAAAAACCAACACCATTCCGATGATGTCGGTTAATGTTATGAACACGGCAATCATTATCGCCACCGTATTTGTTTTTCTCTCGTTCTGTTCCATCTTTATTCTCCCGGAGCTTGTTCAAGCAACTGCTCCGGTTTTGTGGTGATTACCTGATCTTCGGTATACGAGGCCACAATTTGAATGGCTACGTGATTTGGCCCGGCAAAGAACAACCCTTGTCCGACATGAGCTTCTAGGAGCAGGGTTTTTTCCACCTCGGTAAGGTTGAAAGTCTTGGAGATGAGATCAATCATAGCCGGAGATTGTTTGAGTAACAGCTGAATTGAGGAGTTGGTGACGATCGGCCGTCCAAAGGGAGAATTCACGAAATCCTCAACGTCTTGAGTGATAGTGGTAATTCCCAGGAAATATTTGCGGGCGCGCTTAACCAAGCCGAACAAGAAAGAGGCGCTTTCTTTGTATTTCATCATCCACCAAGCCTCATCAATGATCAGTACGCGGCGTTTTAATTCGACTCTGATCAAATTCCAAATAAAGTTCAAAATGATGTAAATAGCGATTGGACGAAGCTCGTCCTCTAAGTCGCGGATGGAAAAGACGATGATCCGATTGCGGATATCAATATTAGTTGAGTTGTTGGTAAAACCGGCGTAGCTGCCTTTAGTGAAGCGATAGAGCCGTTCCGCCAATTTTCGGCCACCGGCCATGTTTTCTAGGACGGTCTGCAGATTTTCTAGTAGCGGCGGAGTGGCTTTGGAGAAATCCTTGCCGGCCACGATATCAAAAGCGGCATAAGTTTCTGAAATCGCCTGATCCAGGAGTGATTCTTCTTCGACGGCCATTTCTCCAAGCATCAGCTTTAATAGTCCCGCCAGATTGACGATGTGGGATTTTAGAACGTCAGCCGGATTTTCTCCCTCCGGAATGATCGGCACGTCAAAGGGATTGATATGGTTTTCGGAAGCGAGCGATATTTTAAAGAAGCTTCCGCCGACAGTTTTGGCCAGCGACTCATACTCGTTTTCCGGGTCAATAATTAATACATCAGTTCCTGTCATCAACAATCTTAAAGCCTCCAGTTTTGTGGCATAAGATTTACCGGCTCCGGATTTCGCGAAGATCACCATATTGGCATTCTCCAGCGAGAAGCGGTCAAAGATAATTAGGGTGTTGTTGTTGCGGTTGACGCCATAAAGAATACCCTCGTCGGATGTGAGGTTGGCGGAAACGAACGGAAAGAAGGAAGAGACGGGGCCGGAGTTTAGAGGAGTATGAATCATCAGCTTGTCAGTGCCCAGCGGAATGGTGGAAGTTAGCCCGTCCACTTGTTGGAAGGAGCTTGGTTTGGCGTAAATTAACTTGCTCTCCAATACATAGTTAACTTGGGATTCCAGTTTATTCAGATTCTCCAGGGAGTCGGCATAAAGAGTCATATAGACGCCTACATTAAATAGATGTTCCTGCCCTTGCTGAAGAGAGTCGCGCAGAGCTTCAATGTCTTGGAAGGCGGTTTCCAGCATCGGATTGCGGACTAACCCCTTAGCTTCCTGCTCCTGCAATTCGGCTTGGATTTGGGCGGTCTTCTTGCGGAGGTTTTTCAGAGCCATCGCCGTATCAACGGGGTGGACGAAGATCGCGATATCAATCAGGTCGGGCATATTAATAATCGGGGCGAACCAGCCGGTGGCGAGAAATCTCGGATAGGTGAAAATGAAGACGGTTTTTACAAACTTCCCGCCCAGTTTCAAATAATTGCTATTCACCTCCATAGCGGCCGGGGCGATGACATCAGAGATGGTTTTCCCCTCAACATTAGTTTTGGCGATCTCCAAAGTCTTTTTTTCAAACGACTCCGGGTTGTAGAGGTTGTAGAATAATTCAATAATTGCCTCATCGTCTAAAATCGCTCCCTGCAATCCGATAGAGGTCAGCCCGGTAACTACCCGATCCACTCTTTGGTTCAGCTGTTGAAGGTTCTGTTGGAAAAGACGCTCTTTGTCCTCGGTGACAGCCGCGGCCGGTTTCTTTTTTGTGAATGGACTAAGTAGTTTTTCGGCCAGGCCGCCACCGCCGGAAAGTTGCACAGGAGCCGGGTCATAGGAAATCACCACGAAGAACGCCTTGTTCATAATCGGATTTTGCGCCACGAAAGCCCCG
>JBBTRE010000052.1:15472-33514 GCA_038065375.1 Patescibacteria group bacterium
CTGTACTTTTAAAAGTTCATTATTTTCTTGAGTGGACTCTCTCTCTTCCAGGCGCTGAAGATAGTTGGCAATGTTTAACCGGCGGGAATGGATGAAAAGCTGGATAGAGAAATCCAAGCTGTTGAGGAAATTCTGATAGGCATAGGTAATCAACCCCTGCTCCTCATCGGATTTAAGGTCAAAGTTTATTCCCGAAACCATTACGATTTTTCGTAAAGAGCCGCTCTTTAAAATCAGCGTGTTTTCGCGGACGGAATCTATCTCTATAAATTGTTGGGTCGGCTGTGATTCTTTCGGCATCTACTTAATTATACCCTTATCTTTTTTAGAGAGCATGTTTCGCAGGGGTGTTAGTGAGGTTTGCTTGGCTTTGTCAGCTCCAAATACCTCATGAACGATTGGAGTTTGAATGGGTGTTACGGCTTGAGACGCCTGCGCCGGGTTGGGCGCTATTTGTGGAATCGGGCCGGCCCTTTTGGTGACTAAACTAAGCCAGGTGGCGCGGATTTTTGAGGTTGCCGGAAGCCCCGGGGAGGCCTGCATTCGAGGCATCTTGGGAATACCCGGCATACTTGGCTGGGCATCCTTCCTTTGCCACAAATAGAGTTTGGGCTTCCATATATAGAGGGCGGCGTTCATGAAGAAAACTTCAAAAGGGCGGCCGTTATATTTCAAAAAAGCGAAAGCACAGGCGATCAGTCCCATAATGACTGTTAGGATAAGCCAAAGTTCCAGGCGGAGGGTGAAAAACATGAAAAAACTCAATAAGCCGGCCACGCCGACATACATAAATTGTTTCAGGGTTAGCGGCCCGACTATTTTCGGCTCCGTTTCAATAAATTGTGGAACTTGGAATTGAGACATTATTTTAATTTATTAATCCATGAGTCAGATCCAAATGGTTGTCCGCTAGCCGGCGAAGGCGACGGCTTCTCGCTCTGAGGCGGCCGAACGGGTTGTACGTTTATCTTCACTGGAACTTCGTTTATTGCAGGAGGATTGACTGGTACTACCGGTACTGGAATAGGCGGAGGGGGCAGTGGCTTTGGTGGCTTGCCAGGTAAGTGAAAATTCGACTCCTCCGCTCCGCGGAGAGCTTGCTCGGTCGAATTTCTACTTCCTGGTAAAGGTGAGATTGATGGCGGAGGCAGTTTAGGAGTCGGCGCGGCATAAATCTCTTTTATATCTATTCCAAGCTCGTTGCGAAGCGGAACTTCAATCGGGCGCAGCATTTTTTCTTCAATCTCTTTGGTGATATTAAAAGCGACATCTCCGCTAACCCCAAGCCCTTTAGATAATTTTTCCGGTAGGTCTTTCGGGCGTAGCTCCTTGATGGCGACTTGGAGAATCAAATCCGGCACGACAGCAGACTTAATTCCCTCCAAACCCAGTCGCTTATTGAGATTGATAATCAAATAAAGCAGAGCGTTGGAACCCAGCCATTCGCGGATGTTTGCCGGCATTATTTCCAGCCAGTCTTGGGCTGGGGGTGCTGGAGTTGTCGGTTTATTTATTGATTTTATGTCTTCGGTCATGATTATGTAACGATTGGGTTGCCTAGATCATCTACCGGGCCCCCTGCGGATTTCTTCTGAAGTTTAATTTTTTCTCCCGGAACATTAATCGCCCTCCGTCTTTTTTGGGCTTGTGCCTGTTCCGCAGCTAGAGCATTGAGATCAGCTTCCGGAGCGGGCCGAGGGGATCCCACCGCGGTTTCTTTTTTAGTCTGCGCTTCCGCCGCCTCGCCCCTTTCCTCGCCCCCTTTTTTCTTTTTTGTTTCCAAAGGTGGGGCGGACTTTACAAAATTATTCAAGTTGAGCATCGCCTCATGTCGCATCGTCCGCTCTTCCGGTTTCATCTTTTCTATTTTTCCCGCTAGGTCTCTAATCACTCCGCGCATGACCGGGCTTAATGCATGTTTGTTGTTTTCGTGCGCGGGCTCTTTGGCGTTGAGGCTGGCTAATCCAGTAGCAACACTTTCCAAATGATTTCGGCTGAACCCTTTCCCGCCAACTACTTTCTCAAGAAGCACCGGGTCAAGGTTTGCCATCACGTTAGAACTTTCAAATGATTTTGGATCCTGCGTGGTGATATCTTTTACAGTCCAATCTTTAGTAACTTGCGCGACACTCATATCCATTTCGCCTGCCAAATCAAGCCGTTTTTTAACAATTTCTCCCGCGACCCCCATTTTCCCAGCGGCCTGTAAGTACTCACTTCTTTTCTTCCCATCAAGGTCGTCTATCATCTTGCCGTCAACCGCCACCATTGCCCGAGCGGCCCGTTCGGTAGTGCTGTAGGCATTGCTGTTGAGGAAAGATGCTCGCGCTTTCTTGCTGTCATCATCTTTGCCGGAGAATTGTTGGTTAATTTCTTTGGCTCTTTCTACGGCGGCGTTACGCCTGGCCACACTTGGAGCTGCTGCCGCGGCGTAACGCCCGGCTGCGATACTCTGCAACCCAAAAGCGGCGGCGACCCCGCCGAGCTTCCTGTTTATCAAAGGAGGTAACCAGCTAGCCCCCCTAGGAGTACCACCCGGGCCTTTCGTTTCCTTGTCCTTCCCTCCCCCGCCACCAGAGAATCCTCGTTGCCATCGGCCCTGCAGATAGCCGGCCCCGGTTGCCCACCCCGCGAAAGATTTGGTGCTGTTATACATAAAACCCGCTCCGGCGATTCCTAAGCTGTTGGCGGCCATCATTCCCCCGAAGATCAGGCCGATCTGCACAAGGCCTTGGGTAATAGCGGTGATGATCGTCGGGCTGAATATAGAGAATCCGGCCGCCGCCTGTGCTGTGGTGTAAGCGCTAGTGGGCCCCATTGAGGCGCCGATTTCTTCTGAAGCGCGAAGCGCTAGATAGAGAAAGAACAACATCACCGGCAGAAAAATATTCCATCGCAAAAAGGTGTCCCACCATTTTTTCCAATTTCCGGAGAGGGCTGGGAAAATCCAGCAGAGCCAGGCCGCCGGCATTAATATCAAAAGCAGACTGATAATCACATACCTCACGAACATCATTCCGGCTATCGTGAAGAAAGTGATCACAATCGCCGAATTATAGATGATTGTCAGCACTAATGAGGTTAACAGCAGGAAAAAAGTTTCGGCGGCTCCCGCGGCGGCCTCTAGGGTGTCATTGGAAGGTTTCGCCGTGTTCAGTTGCTGAAGGTTTAGAGAGTGGGCGAGATTGGCCGTGATATTCTCCACATTATTGCCATCCCCCGTCATCGCTTGCAGGAAAAACTTCGCGAATACGTGGGATCCATCCATCACTAGGCCGGCGATAGTGAAGCTGAAATTCACCAGCACCGCGGCAAGAATCAGATTGCGGAAAATCTTTTTGGTTTCATATCCTTGCAGGCGGAAAATGGTAACGAAAGCGAGAGCAATAATTGCTACCACGAAGCCCATGTTGGCTATTTGCAGAGTGATTCCGAAACCGGTCTTGACCAGAGGGCTGTCAATAATCGTCGTACTCATATCAATCATCAGGTTTATTAGATAAGCGGCGAAGGTGATCAGGAAAGCGGTAACGGTGGCAACTAGGTCAACTATTGAAGCGGTGAACGCTCGGAAAGCGTTCATCATTTTACCGAACATCCCTTGCGCTACCGCCGCTCCTATACCCTCCTCGCTCAAAGCGGATACCGGGTGAGGAAGAGAAACTAAAATCAGGCCGGCAAATGCCGCTAAGGCGAATAAAGAAATTATTTTTTTAGTCCTCTGGTTCATCGGTTCATTTTGCCGCCGCCAACCCCTCTTCTATAACCCGGTTCAGGAGGGCGTCCACGATGGCCGACACGTAATCACCAAGTTGGTCGGCGTTCAACAGAAAATCGATGTCTGATCCGAGCGCTTTGCTGGTCAGATCTCCTAGTGTGCTTCCGGGGGTAACCAATTTACAGGTTTTCTTTCCCTGCGCGTCAGTGGTGCATTTTTTGGTTGATAAAAATCCTTTTCCGGATACCGCTTCGTTCAAAGCCGCCAGTTCGGCCGCTTCCTTCTCCAAGCCGATTCGTTCGCTGATATTAATAAAACTACCGATAAAGTTGTTCTGGACTTTCCAAGATTCCCCATAAGCAATCCAGCCGCCTTCGCGGAAATCGTTGCCGAAGTTTTCAATATTTTCCACGATATCATCCAGAGTACATTTCGCTTCTTCGCTGAATTTTTTCTGCTCTCCTCCACCAAAAGCGATTTGGAGTTCCAAGCTAAACGGCTCGCAGAGGAATCCCGCGCCCAAAGATTTTACAAAATCTCCAGCCGCCCGTTGGCCGGCATCTTCCAAAAATCCCTGCCAATCAGTGACAAACTGCGGTTTCCCGCCCCCCTGGATGTAGGTGATGATTTGGTCTACAACCACGTCCAAAATTGCCTTTTGGAGTACGGTTTGCACGAATTCCTCCGCCCATTGCCAGAAGGTTTGGTTTTTTGTGGCGGCCGCTTCTGCGGCAACCCTTTCGGTTTGCTTCTGAGTTGCAAGGTCGGTGGTGGGAACCCGCTGTTGGCCCTGACTCTCAGTATCCTTTTGCTTGGCCTCGCCTTCCGATTTGGCATCGGAGGTTTCTTCTTTCGTGAGGGCATCCGCCAGCGCCTGAGATAGAGCCGAGGCGGCGGCCTTCAAAATAGCTTCAATCAAAGCGTCGTATTTTTCGCTGGCCTGTACCTTTTTTGGCGCGCTGCCGAGCGGCGAAAAAATTAACGTTAGGGCGACGACCGCGATAATAGTTTTTTTCAGCATTTAAAGATTATATTTTCTGGCGAACTGAACGATTCTTTCATTGAGATTAGTCAGATCATCATGCGCTTGGCCGATTAGGCGCATAGAAATTAAAGCGGCCAGCGGATCTTTTTCAATGTTGGAGATGTTAAAAAAGATTTTTTTCTGTTGAGTGAACAACTTAATTTTTTCTTTGTGGAAATCCACCAAGCTGGATGGTACGTTCAGCGAATAATATTCTTGAATTGTTTTTTCGTAGGCGGCCGCGAGTTTTTTAAAGTCTTCAATGTCCGGATCATCAAAATCAACGGAGATGCCGGAGAAGTTTTTTTCAGAAATCGCTTTTGTGTTGTTCAGGTAGCCGTCTATCGCTGCCGGATCGTTATTCGGGATAATCTTAAGCATGCTTATGTCAATCTCCGGAGCGAGTAGGGGGAAGCTGGATTGAGCGAAGCGCTCCGCGATTATTTTCTCGGCAATTTTTTTAGGGTCAGGCGCCGTGATCAGTGGTTCATCATCAACGATCTCCGGTCCTTCCGGATTTTGAGCAATGATTTCCGCGGCAATATCTTCACCAATTCCTTGAACTGCGGGGTTGGTTGCCTGACCGGTTATATCGGGGACAGTTTCCGGAGAAATATTTTCTCTTATCGCGATAAGATTCGCTTGCCCATCGTTGACGATCATTTTTTCAGGAGATTTTTGAACGAAAATCATCACCGCGAGAGCGGTAGATCCGGCTAACAGCGAAAGAGAAAATAATTTCTTTACCATAAGAGAACTCCCCACCCTCACAATGGCGTACCATATTATTATAGCAGTTACGGAATCGGGAATCGCGATTATTTAGCCGTAATTGTGGACAACTTTATAAGTTGATCTAAGCTGAAGTTTTGAGGTCGGGAATTTTCTTGCAAGCCAACCGATTTTATTAAATCCACTGCCTCCCTTTTGGAGATTTCCAGTCCATCGGCGAGATTGTTTGCCGCTGTTTTCCGCGGTTGCTTAAATACAAGCCTGATCAGTCTGTAGTAGCTGGTAGCGAGTAGTTGGTAGTTAGTAGACTTGCTATGCAGCCGGATTACGGACGAATTCACCTTCGGCGGAGGGTCAAAATCCTCCGGTTTTAAGCTCAAAATGAGCTCGGGTTGAGCCCAAAACTGGGTAATCGCCGATAATAGGTTCATTTTTGGGGGTTTGGAGCAGATTCGCTCTGCCACCTCCCTTTGAACCATCAAAACGGAAGTTTTTGGCGGATTTTCGGCTTCACTTAGGATGCGCAGGAGTTGTCCGGTTATGTAATAGGGGATGTTGCCGATCAGTTTAATGTTAAATGTTAAATGTTTAATGTCAGAGGCGAGGAGTCCAGGTAAAACTTTTAATACGTCCCCTTCGATAAGCTCTAACTTTTCAACTTTTAAACTTTTTAACTTATTAACTAGCTCATGGTCTTTCTCAATGGCAATCATCTTCGCCCCAACTTTTTGGGCGGCTTCAAGTAACGGGAAGGTCAGAGCCCCTTCGCCGGGGCCGATTTCTATCACCTGTTCATTGGGCTGCAAATCCAAAGCGGCGATGATTTTCGGGATCGCAGTTTTGTTTACCAGCATATGTTGGCCAAGCCGTTCTCCCATATGGGATTAGTGTAAAGTTAAAAGTGAAAAATGAAAAATCGCAGAAAGCTCAATGTGGTAAAATAAAGTCAATGGCTGATCCTAAACCGGAAGAAATTAAATTAGAGCCAATTACCCCGACTAAATATCCGGAGGAGCTGGATAGACTAGCCAAAGAGATTCAGGATATGGAGAAAGGAAAGCGGAAAGATTTTTCCCCGGAGTTTGGCGCGATTCAAAAACCGAAAGAAGAAAAACCAGTACCGACGCAAGAACTCAAGGAAGCCCCGGCGCCTATAGAAAAAAGGAAGAGGGTTTATAAGAAACGAGCGCCAAAAAACGCGCCTTTTGAAGAAGTAACACCGGAGCAAGAAGTCGCCCCATTGGAAGAGATTATTCCGGAGGGAGAAAAGAAAGCAACGGCCGAGAAATCGGCGGAGCCGCGTGAGCTTACACCCGAGGCGATGGAAAAAGACCCAGACAACTATTTTGTTGACGATGAAGAGACGGCAGAGCGGGCCGCGCCGTCGGCTAAAGAGCCGGAAGAAGAAATTCCCATGGCGGAGTTTCGCCGCGTGGAGGGCAAGGCCAGTTCCAAATTTAAAATTGAGGACGCCCTGAATGATCCTAAATTTGTAGAGTTTCTGGCCAGTTACCCGGATGCCGAGAAGCTTGACCCGGCCTCGCACGAGCGGGAAATTGAAAATCGTCACGAAGCTTTTCGAGCCCAGGAAATTCTGGGAAAACAATTCATTGATTTTTATCAAAAAGAGATTGGCGAGAAGGTTGGTTTTAATCTGGATGCCGGGACACAAGAGAAAATCGCCACGGAAATCCGGGAGGAGGTGATCCGGAATCCCGAGCTTTTGATAGCGCGCGCCATCACCATGGAGGATTTTGAAAGATTGCGGTCAAATAATGAACGCTGGGAAAAACAAATTGAGGATCTTGGCGGGCATGATAATCGCGAAGAGGTTCTGAAGAAAGTTGCCGAGCAAGAATCACTTTTGAAGAAAGAAAAAGCTCATAAAGAACTGGCTGATTTTATGGAGGGCGTGTTCCATCCGGCCAGCATTCCGTTGTTCGGCCGTTTTTTGCGGAAGCTGATGCCCGAGCAGGAATTGAAATGGCATAGCGAAATTTATGGCAAACCGAGATCGGAAAGAGAAAATTTGTTTAGGGCGATTGATAAGAAAATTGAAGATATGGCCGGCCTGAAAGAGGAACTCGCAAAAGGGAAGACGAAGGAGCGATTTAACGCTCTAAGGCAGGAGGTTTTTCAGAATTTTGAGCCGGTTAAGGATTTTGTCGCTTCTTTGCCGGTGAAAATCGCCAAAAAAGTGGCTTCAATGACAGAGGGGGTTACCGGAGGCGCCGCCGGGCTGAAGAAGGCCGCGGAACTTAAGAAGTACATCGAGAAAGTAAAAAATACGGAGAAATCTTTAGGTGGAGATGAGCTACTTTCCGAGCATGCCCAACAGGAACTGGCGGGTCGGGTTAGTAAGCTCGTTGAGAATCTTGTGAGTAAACATGTCGCGGAAACGAAAATTGAGAACAAGCCGTTGGAGAATCTTTTTGCCGGGATTGATGGTGTGCTCTCTAAAATAGACGATCCGCAGGAGAGAGCGGATATTTTTGTAGCGGTGGATGAGGCAGTGGAGAAGGCGCTCAAAAATCTACAGACAAAGACAGAAGCGGCGACTCCAAAAGAGCGGTCATCCAGAGCGGCTAAAGCAATATTGCTGAAGGTTGTTCAGCAGAAATTGAAAGGAAAATTTGGTCCGTTGACTGAATAGTATGACCACCGAAGACATAATCAAATTGTTGGAATCCGGGAATAAAGGAAAAGCTAAGAAGGCCATTATTGAATATATTGAACAGATTAAGCTCTCCCCCGCCGAGGAAGCCCGGATTCTTTTGGACATCAGTTCCGTTTTTATGAAAGCCAACTCCGATATCGCCCGAGCTTATCAAACAATTCTTGAAGAGGTTTCCGAGGAGTTCCGCGATCTGAATTTGAAGGAAAAGATTTTGACTCCGCGGCAATAATCTGGTAGTATCTGTTCAGTTTCTTGAATAGGAGCAAACAATGAAGCGACCGCTGTCAGCGCTGTTTAGTATTTGCATATCCAGTTTTGCGTTCGCCGAAGATCCCGACAGTCGGCTGTCAATTTTTGATCCGGCAAGTTTTGAGATCAGACCGGAAGGCCATGCGAGAATCTATTATGATTCTTCCGCAAATGATGGTATTTACGATCGCGCTTTTGTTTCAAGCGTCACTTTGACCGGCGCCGAAGCTATGCATTTCGCGGCCGGGAAATTTATTTGGGGCTCCGAGCCAAAGAAGCAGACTCCACTAGAGAGAATTTTGCGGTCTCTCGGTTCTGCTCTGCCGTTGGTGCTGATTGAAATTCCAATGATCGGCGCCGCGCACGAATACGGACACTTTCGCGGTTACAATCTGGCCGGAATGAAAGATCCGGTCTTTGGATCTTCCGACGGAAGTGATATTGATTACATTGTCGATCCGGGGAGCGCCTTCCGACAGATCGCCCTACAGTCTTTCATTCCCGGGGAATTTTTGTTCGCCAGCCAGAGCTCGAAGGAGTTCGAGAAGTTCAAGAAAGATCCGGATCGCCAGCGTTATGAGGCTTTCTATCAAGCCTTCATTGATGGGGATGGTCTTAATCAGGAGCAACATATTGCCGAGATGGTCGGCTTGAAGATGTTGCGTGGTAGAGCCCACCCATTGGATGCGATCCCTTTCTTTATCAGCTCCGCTGGCACAATCGCTTATTCAGTGGATGGCAAGAGTGATGATATCACCTTGTACGTCAAGGATCTGGGTCGTGCCGGTATCAAAACCAACGCAAACCAGATCCGAGTCACCAGCCAGCTTCCCAAGTTGATCTCTAACAGTTCGATCTCGTTCGTGATCGCCTGGTTTGATTACTGGATAACCGGTGATGATGCCGTGGAGCCGCTGGCCTTGGAGTTGGGAGATTTCCGGGTGAACTGGCCGGATTTCTACAGCTATCTCACCTTGCACGGACCGACCGTCAAAGGTGTCGAGAGGATTTCTTGGCGAAACTACGCCTTGCATCTTTCCTACGAGCGATCGCTGGCAGATGATAGTCACGAAGCAGGATTGATGCTGGAGGGTGATGTGTTTCGCTGGCTGTCGGTTTCCGCGGAGGGTTTACGGAATTTTACGACCGGCGGAACCTGGTTGGAGGCAGAAGTTGCCTTGCGGCCACTGGCGCTTTTCGGAGAAGCCGATCCCCTGCGCTGGTTCGAGTTCGGCGCTAAGGGTTACTACGGTAGAGGCGATACTTTCCGTCGTGAGGTCACTGGCCCCACTTTGCACTTTGAGGAGGAGACAACAAGCGGCGTAAAGTTTTTCGCCGTGCTGAATATTAAGTTTTAAAAGTTACCGAGCACACAACGTTTATGTGCTCGGTTTTTTTATTCGTATTCAATATACATCTCATCTTCGTCCGGTAGCGCGTATTTCCCGGTTGTTAAGTCAACGAAATCAGACAAATGCTCCGGAATTTCGTATACAAAGCGGGAGGGAGTGCCGGAAAGAGATAGACATAATTTTTTTCTGGCGCGGGTCATGGCGACATACATCAGCCGGCGTTCTTCTTCTAAATCATCTAAAGCGCCATATGAACGTTCATGAGGCAGAAGGCCTTCGGAGCAACCGACGACAAAAACATTATCAAACTCCAATCCCTTGGCCATATGAATCGTCATCAAAGACGTGGTTGTCAGTCGTGAGTTGTTAGTCGTTAGTTTCGAGGCGGGCGAGTCCATGGTCTGTAAGAGAGAAACTTTTTCCAGAAATTCCCACAAAGTTTTGAACTGACCCGCGAAGCTGATTAACTCGTTAATGTTTTCCAGACGTTCGGAAAAGTTTTTGTATTCTTTCTGTAAATAATCAACGTAGTTGGCGTTTTCCATAAAGAAATTAATCAGCTCTAGCTGGTTCAGCCTTTCACCCAGACGAGGCAACTCCTGGACTAAATAAGCCGCGGTTTTTTTATCAAAGGTTTTCCCGATCCGTTCTTCGCTAACAGCATCGGCGGGGTTGTATGCCAAGCGAAGCCCGGCCAGCAGATCTTTCACCTCCTTGCGCTCATAGAATTTGATTCCGCCAAAAATCCGATAGGGAATGCTCGCCGACAACAACGATTGTTCAATCGCCCGTGATTGGGCATTCGTCCGATAAAGCACCGCCACGCTTCCCTCTTTGATCTGCCCGATCTGACCGGCAACGAGCATCGCCTCTTCTTCCCGGGAGGCGGCCCGGATGATTTTTATTTTTTCTCCGGCGGCATTTTCCGTCCAGAGCTTTTTCGGAGTCTGCAGTTTATTTTTTTGAACCACGGCGGAGGCGGCGCTGATAATCGTTCCGCTGGAGCGGTAGTTTTGTTCCAACTTCACAATCTTGGCATCTGGCCAGTCATTTTGGAAATTAAGGAAGTTCCGGAAATCAGCGCCGCGGAAGCTGTAGATCGCCTGTTGGTCGTCGCCGCCCACGCTAAGATTTTTTTGCTGTTCGGCTAAAAAGCGAATTAGTTTATATTGTGAGGAGTTTATATCCTGATATTCATCCACCAGAATATGTGAATATTTTTCGTGGTACTTTTTTAAAATTTCCGGCCGGTTTTCAAAAATTTGGACTACTTTGGTGATCAGGTCGTCAAAATCAAAAGCGTTGTTGGTGGTCAGCGCCGTTTCGTATTTCTCATAAATCTTTTTGGTGATTTTATCAAAATCATCCGGCGAAAGCATCTCGCTTTTTATCTGGGAGATTTTGTTTTGCAGGACCGCCGGGCTGATTACGTCTTTAGAGATATCGGCGGCCTTCATTATCTTTTTAATCAAGCTAAGCGAGTCATCCGCGTCGTAAATAGTGAAGTTGGGAGAGCGGTTGGCTAAGTGGGCTTCATCTTTGAGGATGCGCGCGCAGAAAGAATGGAAAGTTCCGATGAATGGCGCGTCGCCGGCCGTCGCCAGTTGGCCGGCGACGCGCTCGCGCATCTCGTTGGCGGCTTTGTTGGTGAAAGTGATAGCGACGATTTTGGACGGCGCCACTCCTTTTTCAATCAGGCGCGCCAGGCGCGAGGTTAAGGTTTTTGTTTTCCCTGACCCGGCTCCGGCAGCGATTAGGATCGGTCCGCCGGTGTATTCAACGGCCTCTCTCTGCGGATCGTTGAGATTTTTCGTTTGTTTGAAATCAGCTGCCATTTGTGCTATTATACAAATATTATTAGATTCAAATCAATCTTTAATAGTTTGCCAATGACAACCGTTATACCGGTTGTTTTGATTATTATGGGAATTGGCCTGAATGTCCTGGTGGTGGCTAAAAAAAGCCGCTTTTTAGGCGTCGGCGCCTCCCCTGCTTTGGCGAGCTTAGAGAGCGCCTTTGTCCCTGATGTTGATTCGCTATCAGCCGATCAGGTGTTCGGAACCGGTTTTGAGGTAGCTAGCGACGCAGAGGCGATCGCCGGATTTGTGGTGGTGGATGGAGATTCGCTGTTGAATGCCGGGAATCCGTTGAGTACTATTTTGCCGACTCGCGACGGTCTGTTGGTTTATAAAGTGCAGAAAGGCGACACCCTTTCTAAAATCGCCGCGAATTTTGGAATTTCACTGAATACTATTTTTTGGGCGAATAGCAGTGTCGGTAACAGTATTCGCCCCGGTCAGGAGCTCGTCGTCCTGCCCGTTACCGGAGTACTGCATCAAATTGAAGAAGGAGAGACCATTGATTCAGTATCGGAATTCTATAGCGTGACTCCGGAGAAAATCAGACAGTACAATAAAATTTCTTCCGTCGGTTTGAAAATCGGCGGCTCTTTAGTAATTCCGGGAGCGAAACCGAAAAAGACTTTTGCCAGCGCCTCGCTGGCTGACCTGCCGAGCTATCCCGGATATTTTATCTTGCCGACTACCGGCTGGAACTGGGGGAAACTGCATTATTATAACGGCGTGGACATTGCTAACGCCTGCGGCACTCCGATCTATGCTTCCGCCGAGGGTTTGGTGGTGCGGGAGAAAGTCTCCGGGTGGAATGACGGTTACGGCGGATTTGTAGAAATTGAACACCCCAACGGAGTGGTTTCAAAATATTCGCATACCCAGAAAAACTTAGTTTCTATTGGTGATTATGTTTTGCAGGGAGACATCATCGCTCATATCGGTAATACGGGTAATGTGCACGGACCAACCGGATGCCACTTACACTTTGAGCTTCGTGGGGCCAGGAACCCATTTGCGAAATAGCGACTAGTGGTTAGTCGTTAGTGATTAGTAAAAAATACCCCTGACGATTTCTCGTCAGGGTTTTTGTTAGTCAGATTGCGACTCGGTCAAGGGCTTCAATGATTGTGTCCCGCGTGCGCTCAACGGCTCCTTTGACCCGGCCAAGCCCGCCGCGGAAGGTCTCGTGAAACCCGGGACGTCGGCTGTTGTTGATCACTGCCGGCACTGAGTCAGCGAATTGATCCAAGTAGCTCTTTATCTGGCGGGTGATGATCCGGAAGCGTTTCCGGAGTCCCAATCGTTCCTCACCAGTTAGCTGTTCGTCATCACAAAGCCGGTCGCTGAGCAACTTACTCATCTCGGTAATGCCATCAATGATTCCGGCCAGCCAAGCCTGCGGCGTAATTAAAAGCTCTTTAGCCGACGGCATTTTGACGGTCCGAAGCTGCGAGTCGGTGAAGAGAAGCGGATACAGCCAGCGTACTACGTGATATTCAGCGACTTCTTGGGCTGCTTCAGCGTGAAACTGCCAGAACGAATCAAGCGGCAGGTCAATCTTAGCCAGTCTTTTGAGTTCCTTTTCCATCGCCAGCTTTTTCTCATCGGCCGTCTGTTCATCGCCGCGGCGCAGAGCTTCAATACCTTCCTTGGAAAGATGGCAGATTTCATTCTTGACGCTGTGCGCTTTCGCGGTTGCTCCCTTACCCGCATCAAAACGTTTGAGAATGTGTCCGGTCAACTCTTCTTTAACATCAAGATTTTTGTCCGGATATTCCGTCATCGACGCCTCATCGAGCTCCTTCTTCAGATCCAGGTCATCCATCTTTTTCTCCTTTCAAGAGAAAATGGTTTTTATTTTGCTGGTGAGATTATATCAGAAAGGGTTATTGATGTCAACTGCTCCGGCCACACTACTTTCGGGGGACGGGTAGCCGGCTTCCAGCGAGCCGACTCCCTCTGTCTCGCTCAGCTATTTAAGAAACCTAGCTAGCTGAGCTCCGACAACCCCCCGAAAGTAGTGTGGCCTCCGCTTTGTTGCTGATTCGTAAATTCGTATGACTTATTCGTAATTCGTATATTTTTGTAACCAAAAATAAAACCGCCGGAAGAATCTTTCGATTCATCCGGCGGGCGTTAGTTACTGACCGAGTCCGATCTTCTTGCCGCGGAGCGACGGATCCCTTTCGGGTTTCCGGCGGACCGCCTTATTCGCCATCTCCTGCAACCTGGACCGACGCTCGGCCTCGTCGTCCTTCTTCCGCTGATCCCGTTCCACCACTCGCTTCTCGTTGGACTTGGCCCGGCGGACTGCGAGGATTTCTTCCGCGAAGTCCACTCGAACCTCGTCAAGCGTCAGCGGACGGCCGATCTTCTTCGCCTTCTCCGTCACCTTGGACTTGACCGAGCCGGCGCCGAGGCTGATGAGGAATTCCCAGGCATCCTTTGCCATCGGGAACTTCTCAATCTTCTCCATCGCGTTCTCCGACCGAACCATCATTCGCCGGATCTCCACCAGATCGCCATACGTCCTCTGGACCAGGCGCTGGTCGTGATCCGCGGTCAAGACTTCCTTGTACAGCGTTCCGCACCCAATCTTGCGGTGCGGATCGTCCGAGCAGAGGAAGACGATCGTGAACGGACCCGCCTCCCCTTCCTTGGGCTCCCACCCGTAGAAGTGGCCGCCCCAGATCTCAATCTCCTGCTTCTCTCCCTTGATTGTCACCGTCTTGGTGACGATCTGGGACAGTCCCGTTCCCTTGTCGAAACGAGTCCGGCGCCACTTGTTCGGCACCCTCTTCTGGCCGCACTGCGCGCACGGCACCAGACCCAGCTTGTCCGCCATTCCGGACTCGAGCGAGTCGTCATTCTGGAAAGCGCGCTGCTTCTTCAGCCGCGCCTTTTCCTCCAGCTGCTTGCGCTCGGCTACCGGCTTGGACTCCCAAGCCGCCTTGCACTCCGCCAGTTCCACCGCGAAGCTTTCCTGAACTTCCAGCTTCGTCAGCTGGCGATCCACCGACTTGGCCGCTTCCACGAGCTTGGAGTGCAAGCTCGTCGCGTGCTCTTCCTCAAGCATGTCCCAGCACTCTCCGTCTACGGGCAACTTCGTCAGATCCACCTTCTTGGCGTTGCTGTCTTCCACGGCGTCACCTCCTGAAAAAGTACGTCTTTTGTCCTCCGCCCGGTTATCGGTTGATAACCTAATAAGCAGTAGGACGATATCAAGGAACTGCACTGTCGGGTACTATTATAGCAAATGGCCAGAAAAAGTCAATAGCTTGACTTTTCTCTATAATTGACGTATAATCTTGCTCAGTAGTACATTGTCAGTTAAACTCTTTTCGGTTTTTAACGAGGAAAAGGAGGCCGCATGGGTCGTCAAGCGTTCGGCGCGGATAAAGTGATGTCGGCTGTGTTGGCATGTGAACAGGAAGCTGGCGGTCCCGGAAAGGAAATCAGAAATCCGATTCGGGCGGTACGCGCGCAGATTTTCAAGGGCGGAGAGCAGCTGGGTGATCTGACGTTGAGAAGGTACCTTCAGGGTTTGTGGGATAAGGGATTCATCCAGATCATTGAAGGTGGCGGCAACGGCCGTGAGTGGGTCGGCGCGACTGTTCTGATGAGGACGGTGCCGGAAAATGTTTCGGCGCCAAAGAAAAACGCCGCAAAAAAGCCGGAACTCATCGTTACGTCAGAACCAAAGCGTTCGGTGGTGGCGGTGTTGGTGGATTATGACAACGCGGAGAGTGGCGCCAAAGATGCCGGCTTTCGGATGAGCTTCTTCAAGTTGAAGGAGCATCTCCGGACTTTCGGAGACATCTGGATGGCCGACGTCTACCTTTCGCCTTTTTCGGCCAGGAAAGACGGCGTTATCACTCAGTTGTGGGCGGCCGGATTCCAAGCGATTTCTTGCCCGATGGGTACGAAGGAGAAGGATTCCGTGGACTCTCAGATCAACTGGCGGGCTCGCCAGTATCTGGAGATCCAGGGCGTGGATGTGGTGGTGATCGTCAGCCGGGATTCTGATTTCAACCCACTGGCGGTCTTTGCCGCTGACCGGCACAAGAAGGTGATTTTCGTGGATGTGGCGGCCGAAAAAATGAACGTGCGCGGCGTAGATCAGGAAGTGGAGATTCCTCATTCCAGGGAATACGAATCTTTCCAGGATGCTTACAAGTTCCTGGAAAACAGCATGTCTCCTTCGGACGTGGAGACCATCAAGCGCTTTGACTTCATCAAGGACATCATCAATTCCCTACGTGATCAGGTGAAGCCGCAGAGTTTCAAAGGGATTCAGAGCGTTGTTGAGTTGAAGCTTCAGGCGAAATGGGGAGACCAGTTCGCTCGCGAGTCATTCCGTCAGGCCTTGTCTGTGCTGGTGGATTCCAAGGTGATCATTCAGATGGTTGGTGCCGCCACTGTGCAGTACAGGATCAATCAGGATCATACGGCATACATAAACGCGACCTACACAAGAAAGCATTGAAAGAAGTTTTGGACTTGGCCCCCCGTCCTCACGAGGATGGGGGGCTTTCTCAATCTAGACTTGTAGGGTAATTTCATAAGTACGCCCCTGTAGTACAAAGCCGACGCTTATCCCGACTATTACGTCGGGTAAGGTCGGCTCTCCGACCCAGAAGGCGTCGGAGTGGTTGGAGGGAAAGTAGAATTATATTAGGCTGGGTATCTAGTTTTGCCCCTGTCGTTCAACGGTTAGGACTTCTGCCTTCGAAGCAGAAGATTGAGGTTCGATTCCTCACGGGGGCACCAAGATAGTTGAAAGTTGAAAGCTAAAAGTTTAAAGTTTAGGTATGAAAATAGAGTATCTTGCTTCGGAGTCGGTGACGGAGGGGCATCCGGATAAACTTTGTGATCAGGTCAGCGATGCCATTCTGGACGCCTATTTAGAGCAGGATCCAAAGTCTCGCGTGGCCTGTGAAACTTTCGCCTGTAACGACCAGTTAGTAATTGGCGGAGAAATTACTTCAAAGGGAAAGGTAGATGCGGAGAAAGTCGCCCGGCAGGTTATAAAAAATATCGGTTACGATCATCCGGATAAAGGTGTTGACCACAACACCGTCAAAGTAACCCTGATGATTAACCGACAGTCTCCGGATATCGCGATGGGCGTTGATCAGAAAGATCCGATGGAGCAGGGCGCCGGCGATCAGGGAATGATGTATGGTTACGCCTGCGATGAAACCGAATCGTTGATGCCTTTGCCGATCGCGTTGGCTCACGCGCTTGCTCTGAAACTTTCACAAGTCCGAAAAGACGGCACACTCCCCCATCTTCGCCCGGACGGAAAGACCCAAGTAACAGTCGCCTATCACGACGGCCAGCCGCATCACTTAAAAAATATTTTAATCTCCACTCAACATCATCCGGATTTTACAGGAGAGCAGTTGCGAGCCGCTCTGATTGAAAAAGTAATTAATCCGGTGGTACCAAAGAATCTGATTACTTCAGAGACGGAAATTTTCGTAAATCCAACCGGACGGTTTGTTATCGGCGGCCCGGCAGGCGATACAGGACTCACGGGAAGAAAAATAATCGTTGATACTTATGGCGGCATGGCCAAACACGGCGGCGGTGCTTTTTCCGGTAAGGATCCAAGCAAGGTAGATCGTTCGGCGGCGTACGCTATGCGTTGGGCGGCAAAAAATATCGTGGCGGCCGGCTTGGCAAAGAAGGCAGAGGTGAAAGTTGCCTATGCGATCGGTATGAGTCGTCCATTGGCATTCAACGTCAACACTTTTGGGACCGGAACTTTACCCGACAACAAGATTGAGGAGATTGTGAATCAGGTTTTTGATTTCCGCCCCGCGGCCATTATCCGGGACCTTAATTTGCTTCGTCCGATCTATTCAAAAACCGCGGCTTATGGCCACTTCGGCCGGACAGATGTTGATCTGCCGTGGGAGCGGACCGATCGTGTTGAACAGTTGAAGAATCTGGCGAAATAAGCTTAAATAAGGCCTTAGAGTTTACAATCCGTCAAATTGTGATTACTCTTATCCCAGAGTTATCCACACCCGACGCCCCTATAGCTTAGTGGTAAAGCTACGGACTCTTAATCCGCAGACCTTGGTTCGATTCCAAGTGGGGGCACATTTGCTCAAACAGTTCTCTCGTGTCACCAGAGCTACTTTTCGGCCAGCGCCGAAAAGGCTCTTAGCTCTCGGCGATTTATTCCTCGGAAGGAAACCAGCTAAATCGCCTCCGAGCAATGCCGCTCAGAGAACTGTTCTCTCAGTTGGGAGGATAGGAGGGGTGCGGCGAAAGTGTTCGAGTGTGAGTCCGCGAAGACCCTGTTCCAAGTGGGGGCACATTCGCTCAAACAGTTCTCATTGTTGCAAAGACGGGAATGGTGCGCGCTGAGGGGATCGAACCCCCAACCTACTCGGTGTAAACGAGTCGCTCTACCATTGAGCTAA
>JBBTRE010000053.1:0-24966 GCA_038065375.1 Patescibacteria group bacterium
GGTCGGATTTCCGATTCCAAGATTTTTTTATGCACCAAGTCATCGGTAACCTTTTCGAAAAGTTGATTAGCGAGAATTAATTCTTTTTCGTCCCGGCCCTCCTTCACCAGTAAAGCTTTCAGACCTTCCTGAACTTCCGCCATTTTACGATGCTGTTCACCTTTGTCTTTGGTGTACATCGCTTTTTCTAATTTTCCATCCAAATAATCACGCACGAGTTTCACCAACTTTTCATCGGGCTCGGCCAAATGCACGCTGGCTTTCGGCTTGCCGATTTCTTTCACGATCCCCTTCTGCCAATCAATCATCGTAGCGATTTCTTTCTGCGCCAAATCATAGGCCTTAGCGACTTCCGATTCATCCGCGTCCACGCCTTCCAGCTCAATCATATTAATTTTTTCGGCGGTGCCGGAGACAAAACTCAAAAATCCTTTCTCCGCCGGCCAGACCGCTTTGATATCGGACAACTTGGCGTTGAAAGTAAGTTTCTGTCCGTCAAAAAACATTTTCACTCCCGCTACCGGGCCGTTCCAGGGAATATTGGAAATCGCCAGGGCGGTAGAAGCAGTCATCAGAGTAAGAAACTCCAAATCGCTCTCACCATCAATTTCTAAAATAGTCACCACCAGCTGAACTTCGCGGCGAAGGCGGTGATCAAAAAGCGGCCGCACGGTGCGATCAATCATCCGGCCAGATAAAATCGCCTCTTCACCCGGACGGCCTTCACGGCGCACAAAACGGCTGCCTAAAATTTTTCCGGCGGCATAAAAACGCTCCTCGTAATCCACGGATAGCGGGAAATAGTCAGAATCTTTATCTTCGGTGCCCATCACCGCCGTTACCAACACGGTATTACCGCCGTATTTTCCCAACACCGCGCCATTGGCCTGATGCGCCAGAGTGGAAACCTCCAAACTCAATGGCTGACCGGCAAACTCAGTTTTAAATTGTTTCTTTTTTAAATCCATTTTCTTAATTCTATTTTCTATTTACTACTTTCTATTTTCTAATTAATGCGCGGGGTAAATCTTCTATCGCGATAAACTTATCCGCCTGTTCTTTCATTTCGGTCTTAGCGGTCCGGCTGAAGGCGGCGACTTCTACCACCCGTCCCTGTCCCCACTTCAGATAATCCACCAGCGGGAGAAAATCTCCGTCGCCGGTTACTAAGACTATGGCGTCCAGAAAACCGGACATCCGGATCGCGTCCACCGCCATGCCGACATCCCAATCCGCCTTTTTCATGCCGCCCGGATAAACTTGAATATCTTTCATCCGAAGCTCAATACCCGCCTCTTTTAATGCGTCAAAAAAAGCCGCTTCACCTTCCCGCGCCTGTTTAGTTTCGGCCTCGGCGGCAGTGCCTTCCGTTTTCACCACATAAGCAATAACCCGGATTAATTTCCGGCCGGCCACCAGATTTTTTACCAGCTCTTTAAAATTGACCCGGGATTTATATAAATTCTTAGCGGAATGATATAAATTCTGAACGTCAATAAAAATTCCTACTCTTTGCTCCTTATTTATCATATTTTTTATACTTTCTACTCTCTACTTACTACTCGCTACTTACTACTTACTACTTCTTGAGTCCCAGCTTCTTAACCAAACTATTGTAAGTCTTGTTATCAGACTTTTCTAAATAGGCCAGCAGGCGGCGGCGCTTGCCAACCATCTTCAGCAAACCACGGCGGGAATGGTTATCTTTCGGGTGAGATTTCAGATGGACGGTCAGCTCCTCAATTTCTTTGGTCAGCAATCCAACCTGCACCGCGGCCGAACCGGTGTCGGTGTCGTGCGCGCCATGCTCTTTAATAACTGTCTTCTTTTTTCTGGATGTAAGCATTTTGTTATTTTATCAGTTTTTCTTGCTATTGCCTATTCCCTATTTACTTCTTCAGTTTGAGAATAATCCGCTTTTCCGTCGGCTTAACGGAATCAACCTTGAAAATATAGCTCTTGCCTACCTCAATCTGCTTTTTCATCTCCTCAACGCCGCCGAATTCGGAAACGTGAATCAAACCCTGGATATCGGCATCCAAGCCGACGAAAGCTCCGAAAGGATTGAAGCGCAACACGTTGCCGGAGTACTCTCCGCCGGCCTTATATTTCTCCTCCGCCTGATCCCACGGATTCGGTTTCAAAGCTTTCAGAGAAAGAGTCACCCGGCCGTCTTTAATTTCCAAAATCTTGGCTTTTACCGCGTCGCCGATTTTCACCACGTCCTTCGGGTTATCAATCAGGCGATGATCCAGTTCGGAGATGTGAATTAAGCCCTCAATGCTCGGATTGTCGGCAAATTGCAGGAAGGCGCCGAAATCGGCTACGCCGCCGATAATTCCGTCCACCACATCACCTACATTATACTTAGCCAGTAATTCTTTGACGTTCTCGCTGACGATTTCCCGTTCGGAGAGAATCAATTTATTGCTACGCGGATTAACATCAATAATTTTGACCTTGATTTCAATACCGACTAACTTTTTCAACTCTTCCAAAATTTTCGCCTTGTCACCGTCTTCCACTTTCGGGAAGTGCGAAGCGGAAAGTTGCGACACCGGAATAAAGGCCTTCAAGCTGTTTACTTCCGTCATCAAACCACCGGAGTTCGCGCCGGAGACTTTTACCGATACCACCTCTCCTTTTTCTTTCAGCTCTTTGATTTCCTGCCAGGCGCGCTGTTTGCCGACTTCGCGGAGCGAAAGTTCCACGTAACCCTCTTCGTTTTCCGTCTCAATTACTTTTCCGGTGATCGTGTCGCCGTCTTTGGCGTTACGCAAAATATCCTGCGCGTTCATCAATTCCATTCCGTAAACTATTCCGGTGCCAAAAGGACCCAAGTCAAAATAAACCGCTTTCGGGGCCTTTTTAATAATTTTTCCGTCCACTAAATCTCCCGGTTTGAAAATATTCACTATCCCCGCCTCGGCCTTCAAAATCTGAGCCATCATCGGGTTGTTCTTATTACCAGAAATCATTGTGTAGAAATATACCAAATGGCCCCAAAAAAGGCAACAGCCACGGCTTCCCGATCTTAGACAGAAACAGAAAACCGCCCAAAAGGCGGCTTTCTGCAGACTCTATTCTCCCTCTTTCTTGTTCGGTCGAAACTTCATAGGAAAGATGTCCAACGCTATTGGATTATCTGCCAACAAATCGCCTACCAATTTATCTGGGTCATGCTGATCCCTAAACTTCAGCCACTTAAATGCAAAGTAACCAAAGAGAAGTAGAGAGATTAGCCCCAGCATTAGGAACAAGGCTCGTATTGTATCTCCACTAACCGGCCCCAATGACATAAATTGGTTTGCCAATAATGCCGAGGAGAAAAATGCTACCGAGAGACCGAGCCAAGCCAGCGAAGTGCCGGCTCCCAAATAAAAACCCTTGACCAAGTGCAAGTGATGGGCGAGTTTACTCTTGTTTATAATTATCAGGTCCCCGTCGGTATTATCGTGAATCTTCAATTTTTGTGCTTCCAACATTTTAGTTTTAGATGCAGGCCCATCGAGCTCGACTTTTCTGGTTGTCACCTAGGGACAACCTCCCAACCACCGGCCTGCTAATAAGCATTTTATAATAGCTAACACC
This sequence comes from Patescibacteria group bacterium, assembly GCA_038065375.1. Taxonomy (GTDB): domain Bacteria; phylum Patescibacteriota; class Minisyncoccia; order UBA6257; family WO2-44-18; genus JAUSKF01. Next base: position 3,592 of record JBBTRE010000053.1, read on the forward strand.
GGAACGTCAATAAGCAGGGTATCTCATCGAAGCAAAAACGGAATATAGGCTCAGTAAGTGCCGGTGTAATCTTACAATTAGCTGTTCGGTTGACATTGTAGTCATACACAGGAGCTAACTGATCATATATTTCTTTATTATTACGAAACACTTCCCGATATCGCTCGTTATATAAACTATGAAGAACAATATAAATGAGGCTATTCGCCTCACAAAAGAAGCCCTGGATGGGATCGAGGAGCCATATAGGTCGCTGAGCTTCCCGGTCGTTTTGGGGCTGTTCTTACAAGAAGAATCAGCTGGAAAAATGATTAAAATCGTCAGCGACCCAACTTCAGCTGGCCAGGATTTGCCTAAGAAAGAAGATGAATTCAAAGGCTTAACCGGAGGTTTAAGATTTCTAGTAAAGGAGGGGTTCTTTAAAGAAGGTAGAACGCAAAGTGAAACTCTTATCGAGCTAAAGAGGCTGGGCTACCACTATCAGCGGACAGCTCTGCCGGGGGCGTTCCAACCTTTATCAGGACTAAAAGGCCCCCTGACTAGATTTGAAGGCGAAGATGGTAAATGGAGATATGTAGTGAGGAAATAAAAAATGGACGATACCACTAATAAAAAAATAATTGAGAGGCTGGAGCGCCTAGAGTCGACGGTTTTTGGGTCAAAGCCAGCAGCGACTAGGCTGGAACCACCATCTAGCGAAAAACAAATATCACTGCCGGAACTTGCGCGTAAAAATGGACTAAAAAATGGTCAGCAAAAAATAGCAGCTATTGTCGGCTATTACGAAAAAATTGTTGGTACGAAGCCCATCGATACCAAGCTAATCCAAGAAGGTTGGCGTAACGGAAGGTTTGTTGGGTCATATCAAAGCGTTCTTCTGCAGAGATCCATTGAGGACGGGCTGGTTCGTGATTTGGATGGTAGCCAATATGACCTTTCTCAGACCGGCGAAAAATTCTTCCACGATTTCATAAATGGCAATACTGGAAAAGATTAGGCGCGATCTAACGTTGGTCGTGAATGATAAACTACTTGTTGATAATCTATTTTTAAGTTTCCGAAAAATCGCCGAAGAATATATAGCCCAAAAACCGGTTGATCTTTTTCAGAACGTTGGATTATTCGTGGAGTCATCTTTAAGGATGGCGGAGCATATTATTCTAGGAACCCACACTCCCCTTTCTGCGAGTTTAGTAGTCGATGCTTGCATTAAGAAATTGGAAGGTGTTTCCGGCTTCGATGGCTTACGCATCCATGCAGCTCGTCTTGGCCGAGCAATATACGACTTCCGAACGCGTAAGAAATCGGTCCATCTTAAAGAAGTCGATCCTCTATTGATCGATGGGCATCTAGCATACAACATTTGCTCCTGGATCCTGATTGAGTTGTTAAGGGAAAGCGCGATACCTGAGGCCGAGAATGCCGTTAGGTTGTTTTTTACTAGGAAAATGCCGCTCGTCCAAGAAGTTGGAGGTATCCTACGAACAACGGATCCTGAACTTTCGGGAACCCAACGAATATTATTGTTGCTCTATGCATCTTCTGACGGGTTGGACGAGGAGGAGCTATTCGAGAGCACTAAAAGAAAAATAAGAACCAAAAATCATATGCGGAAAAACCTTAAAAACATGGATGAAAAAGATCTTATCCACCGCCTGCCCAGCGGCAAATGGACATTGTTCGGTCGGGGCCCAGGAGAAACGGAAATCTTAATTTCGAAATTCGCTTAATTTTGGGAAATTACTTTTTCAAAAAACTGACGGTCTTTTCTATCGCCACTGACGGATCTTTTTTAATTTGATGCTCCCAGAAACGAAAGATTTTCCAACCCAGCCTTCTGTAGTGCCTGCCAACTTCTAGATCCCGCTGCTTATTCCGGTCAATTTTCACAACCCAGTATTTTCTACGAGAGGACGGAAGACGACAGTGTTTTTTACAGCCGTGCCAAAAGCAAGAATCTAGAAATATAACCGTCTCATGCTTTTTAAAAACAATGTCCGGCTTACCGAAGTGTCCTTTTGCGTTCTTTCTATATATAAGGCCTCTGCCCGATAATTCTTTGCGAAAAGCAATTTCCATTTTTGTTTCCTTGCTTTTCACTAAACCCATTATTTCGCTCCGCCTCTTTCGCGAGACGTTGTCAGCCATAAGTTAATTATCAAATAGAAGCACCGGATTTACTTTGAACTGAAGCATTTTTGCCGTATCTCGGCCGCCGTCTCCACCTTTCCGCTGCATTCCAATTTTTCCAATCTTGAGACTACCCCGATCTGTGATTCTTACTTCTCCGCCCCCAAAAATATTCATTGCCTCATTTATAGATTTCAAAACCCATTTGTTCACGGACTTGCTTTTCAATATCACCAAAACCCAGTCAGCGGAAAACTCCCCTCTTCCTTTGAGCAGATCGGAAACGATCAAAATTTTATTGTCATCGAAGAATTTAACTATTTTCTTTTGATCAGCAATACCCATCTCCGAAAAAATCATTCTTCTAGAATCTTTTGATTTTTTGGATGGGGGCTTTAGTTCGCCAGTAAATAATTTCAGGATTTTTATTATGTCTTTTGGAATACTCCATAACTCCACATACTTATCAATCCATCGCTTATCAATCTGATTAAAACCCTGCGGACGGCTAACAAGCTTAACTTGGAGATTTTGTAGGTCTTCTTGGGATTTCAGCTTGATGGTTATTCTTATCCGTACTTGGATATCTGCTTTATATTGACCGCGAACCTTTTCAGCTTTGACATATTCAATCTCGGAAATGCCATAACCCATCGCCTTTAGCCATTCTCTGGCTACGGGATCATTCTTCCAATTATTAAATCGCTTAATAACATCGCGCTCATTTTTGAACCCTCCGCGAGCAGTTTTTGAACCAAGTTTAATCAGGTTTCTCTTTGGCATCTTATGAAGACATGTACTTTAACAGGCTTTTGCCGATGGCTTCAATAGCGCTCACCGTCATCGCGTTACCAGCCTGGCTCAACAAATTCACATCAGAAACTTTACCTTTGGTCTTAGCGGCAAGTTCCTTTGGAAAACCCTGTAGAAGTAGGGCCTCGAATCCGGAGAGGCGGCGAAATTTCCCGTTACGGACATATAAAAGACCATGCCTCCCCGTTCTCAAAGTAGGAACTTTTTTTCGGTATAGCCGCAGATCCGATTGCCGAGTGTCCAAAACCAATTGGTTTTCTTGCAATAAATTATCTACCTTAAAAAGTCCTCGATTATACTTATTATTTAGAAAACCCAGGAATGTCCCGAAGGTTTTCTTTTTTTCATCAAACTCTAGCTCTGCCTTATCAACAAGATAATTATTAATCGACGGCAACTTTTCCGGCTCTGGCCATTCAAAATCTCGATTCAGCTTTTGTAAGTCCTTTCTAATTCCGACGAAATATACCCGCTCTCTCATTTGTGGAACGCCGTGATCTAAGCTATTCAAAAGACGGTGATAAACCCTGTATCCTGCTTTGTCTAATTCTTCTAAGACAATCCTAATCGTCTTCCCTCCCTCATGATTAATCAGACCCTTAACATTTTCCAAAATGAAGTAGGGTAAATTCTTCTTTTTCATAATGTTAATCAAGCCATAGATTATTTGCCCTCTATCATCACCCATTCCTTTTCGCTGGCCCATCACAGAAAAAGTCTGACATGGGAACCCGGCAATCATTACATCAAAGTCTGGCAGCTCTGCTGGATCGATTTTCATTAGATCGCCATAATTGCTTTCTGAATCACCAAAAAAAATACGGTAGGTATCCTCGGCTTTCTTATCAATCTCGGAAAATCCAACGCACTTCATCCCATTCTTCTCAAGCCCTAATCGGCCCGCGCCTATGCCGGCGCAAAAATCCATAAACCTCATGCCACGCGCGCGAGTATTCTTTTTGATACCGCTTTGCTTCATATCAATATTTAAATTATCGAACTTTTTTATCTGCAAATCAAACAATGTAGCTTGGGTCATAATAAACAAAAAATCGGAAACGATTCGCCCGATTTGGTGGAGGGTATGTTTCAGCCCTTCCTCGGATCAGAGATGATTAAGTTTTGTAATTTGCGACGATGAATCTCTGATGATAACGAATCCTGCTTATTAAACTGGTGGATTATTTCATTTTCGGTTTCTTTATTACATATATAACCTTGCCGCTGACGAAATAATTCTCGCTCTGGCCGATGTAAATCGGGGGGTAGGTTTCGGTGGATTCGGAGAGAAGCATAATCAGCTTATTTTTCACGTCGCGGAAGAATTTTTTGATGTTGGCGACATTATCAATAATAGAAAGCACGTAATCGCCGTTGTGGGGGCTTTTCTGCTTAGGATCCACGATTACATAATCCCCTTGTTCAATATTCCGCCCGGCGATTTTGGCGCGGTTCATAGAATTACCGAAGGCCCGGATAGCGAAAAAGTCGCCGATGGCTTTCAGGCCGAGTACGTTTTTGGAAATTTTCAGGTAGCCCTCTATATTCTGATCGGCAAACATCGTGGCCGGGCCGCAATCGGCTGTGCCGAGAATCGGAACCGACAAGAGCGAAGAAGTCCGGCTAGCCCCCCCGCCTGAGGCGGGTAAACCCCCCTTCAGACTGGAGGTGGCCCTGATGATCTTTTTATTCTGCCAATCAACCGAAATCAGACCTTTTTTCTCCAACTGAAGAATGTGATGCTTAATTTTCTGCGGATACTTCTCCCCTACCTTCTTGGCGAGCGTCCGGAGACTCTCTTTGGAAAAATCTATCTTCCCAAATAATTTATAAAGTTTTAGTTGTAATTGATGCATCTGGTTGCTATTACTTTACCAGTGCGTCAAAAGGCGTCAAGAAAAGTTATCCACAGAAATCATACAGGGTTGACTGGGCGTGCTCCGGGAGAATCGAGCCTCCACAATCAGGATAGAAGCCCGAATATTCGGATGCGTTATCTTGGATCGATGTGGGACAAATAACCAACCTTATTAATAATTGGGATGAGAAGCTTGCTGTCGGCGCCGCTAAACAGCCGATAGCCATTAATGCCAGCAAGATACGCCTTGCCTTCGTGTCTAATCCAGTAGCTCGTCAAAAAATCCAACCAGCCGGTATCGGTCATCCGATCTATTTCCAAAACTCCATTGGCTGGCACTGTAATATTTCTGTCGCTACCACGACCAAGGTCAATCATGGAGTCCTCGTCGCTACAAACAGCACTTAGCCCCAAAACTAAATCTACAGACACGGGGTTGGTGTTCACGATGAGCACCGGTACGTGCCAACTTGGCTTCATTTCTTCATACGCAGCGAGGAAGACATTATCCATCACCGAAAGGGTGGTCATTTTAGGATCTACCACCGGCACGAACACTATCTCCAACTCCTTTTTCTCGTCCGGCAGGAGCCCCATCTGCCCCGATTTCTTCTCCAACACTTTCTCCGGCAGTAGTCCCACTGACCCCAATTTCTCCTTCAGTTCCGCCAGCCTTCCCAATTGGTTCTGGCTCAATGGCTCTTTTAGCTGGATCGCCTCCATCAAGTCGTCGTAGTTGAAGCAGTCCAGCATCTGCTGATCCTTCAGGGATAACCCCGTTTGCGATGTCAGCGGATATTTCTCCTTGTTCATGTATTCTTGTAATTTCGTCATATATTTTTTTATTTGTTTGTAATTTTATTATTCTCCCGCGCTTCCGTTGCGGACTAGGCAAACAAAAAAGCGGCTAAGAGATTTAATCGAGCCCGACCGGCTCAATGAAATCTCCCAACCGCCTTTAGTGGTTAGTCGCTTATATCTTATGGCTCCCCGCAGATTTCCCAGATTGCCTACCCTTTCGGGAGAGATAAACGGTCCGAATTAATGGCACGGACTACCATGTTTATAATGTATCGAAGTACATTCTTAAAATAGCATACTCGCGGGAAAAATGCAAGGTCTCGGCAATTTTAAGATTCTGGCTTACTTTGCCATTCATTTTCGCCAAGTTGGTTTCTACGTCGTCGAAAGCGAGATCCATATCCAGATGGCGTTGGCCAAAAAGAGCTCTGGTGATGCGAGAGAGCTATTTGAGTCTCTTGATTACATATATAACCTTGCCGCTGACGAAGTAATTCTCCCTCTGGCCGATGTAGATCGGGGGTAAAAGTTATACACATTGAGATTGACATATGTCATTTTGCTTGCTATATTGAGCCATTATAAATGGCTTCGGCCCTCTCCTGCATAAGCGGGAGTTAAATCAGAAGAGCGCTTTCAGCGCTTTTTTGATTAGGGTTTGATGGTTATCGGATGATTCAGGGCCTTCGCAATTTCTTGGATCTTATCAAAGGTGACATTTTGATCCCCGCTCTCAATTCGGGCCACTTCGCTCTGGGTGGTTTTTAATTTTTTGGCTAGATCGGCTTGCGTCATTCTCTTCTTTTTGCGGGCCACAAAAACTTCATAGCCAAAAGCAAAGCGTTGAAAGCGCGCGTCAGCCTTTGCACGCAACTTCTTGGTCGGGTATTGTTTTTTTAGGTAGTTTTCGAATGGCTCGAATGTAATCTTCTTACCATCAAGATTAATGGACAGTTTCTTTTTCATTCAGTTTAATTATAGCACATATGCTATGTATGTTATGGGGAGTGCATTTGCAAAGTTATACACATTGGTGTTGACGGCCGCCATTTTGTCTGCTATATTTTCTTTAAGATCATCACGAAAAAGCCCTCTTAAGGTTCCGTCCTTAGGGGGCCTTTTTCTTTTTAGATTTATAAGTTCTGCGGAGCATTATCTATAGCTTTTTAAATTTCCACGATGGCCGATTTCAACGATATCGATTGTTCTCTGTTTTTTGTTGACTACATAAATGATCCGATAAGGCCAAATACGAATTTTGTACTTATCTTTTAGCTTACCCAACATTTTTTCGCCATAAAATGGGTCGCCCACGAGCGAATCAATCGCTTTAACAATTCTTGTCTGCCAAGGATCCGGAATTTTTGCTAAATCTTTTTGAGTAGATTTAGCGACACGAACTTGATATCCGTCGCTCATGTTTATTTCTTTCCGTACTTCTTCCGGCTTCGATCTGCAACCACATTCACGGAAGAGTCATAGCCAAGATTCTTTTTAACTTGGCTCCAGCTGGAATACTCGCCCTTTTTGTATTCAGCTTCGGCTTTGTTTATTTTTTGCAAAGCGTTGGGATCGCTTAATATATCCATGGTTTCCATGAGGGAATCATATTCTTCAGCAGAAAGAATTACTGCCTTGGGTTCCCCTTTATCAGTAAGCACAAAGTGCTTATCGGGTTTTTGCACTTCTTTGGCAATATCAAAAATTTTCTTTCTGGCCTCGGAAATTGATAGAGTTTTTGTCATAGTTTTATTGGGTTAGCGACCTTTGTGTACACAATAACGTACATCAAAACAAAGGTCAAATTAATTATACACAGTCCAAATCCAGCAGTTTCTTGATCCGAGAACGAATTGCGTTTGGATGTCGACCGAAGTGGGCCGCCATTGAATCAATGAAGGATTTTCTGAAACCCCTACGCTCAGGATTAAAATCGATAAACAGTCTGTGCGCCCCCAACAACATCTGATCATCTTCTTCGCTCCAAGGCATATAAACGTTGGGATATTCTTTTGTTAGCTCCAATAATCTGGCTATCCGTGGATTGCATACTTGTTGATTTTCCATAAAATAAAAAATCGGAAACGATTCGTCCGATTTGGTGGAGGGCATGTTTCAACCCTTCCTCGGATCAGAGATGATTAAGTTTTGTAATTTGCGACGATGAATCTCTGATGATAACGAATCCTATTAAATAAATTGGTGGATTATTTCATTTTCGGTTTTTTGATCACATATATAACCTTGCCGGCGATAAGCATCTCCAAATTGTAGATATCTACCTGTCTTTTGATGGTTCTTCCCGACTCGTTTTGAACTAGTTCCATTTTGGAACTAGTTGCTTTTTTCTCTAGCTCTTTCTCTGTATAGATATTCTGGATATGTTTTGAAATCGCTTGAGGATTTACACCAAACATCTTCGCCATCTGCATACGATTTGCCCAGATTGTTTCTTTACTAAAATCACCCCGAAGCTCAATAGCTCCAGACGGGGCTTGATAAATAACTAATTGGTTGTCGGTTGTTTTCTTTTTCATTTATTTCTATAAAGCTTGGCGAGGCGAGCAAACGGCAATGAAGCCACTCTGCGTATTCTGAAGTTCGGCCGGGGCGATCTCTTTAAAATTGGCCTCGGCGCTACTTGAATCCGCGCGGAATTCCACGTCTTTTGCTAATACTTCCGGATGAACTTGAAAAGCGCGCCTGTTCCAGCCGAGAAGATGAAGTCCCGAAAGCCGACGGACGCGGGAAAGCGCGACATAGCCCTGCCCGAATTCAAAAACATCGCTTAAGTCCATTACCGCCTCATCCAAACTCATACCCTGACTCTTGTGCACGGTGATCGCCCAAGCAAGACGAAGCGGCAATTGCGTGATCCGCGCGCTAACCGTGCCGTATTCCTCCACCATCCAATCCATTGGTAGAACTTCAATCTTTTTCCCGCCCCTCGTTCTTATAATCGGGCCGGCGGCGCGCCCGCCGAATCCCTCAACCGCGCCCAACGTGCCGTTAACAAATCCCTCTTTCGGATTATTTTTCGTAAACATCACCGCCGCGCCGATCTTAAGACGTAAAACTTCCGGAGACAAACAGCTCTTTTTAAGAACGGCAACGGACGGCGCCTTGCCATGTGAAGACATAGTAAACATCGCGGGAGCGCCGGGAAGCTTAGCAAGCATCTCATCGTTGACGCGATCCACGTCTGCATTATGCGAAAAAAGCTTTGGCGCGCCTTTGGGGGCGGCGGAATTCCCGATCTTTCTGGTTTCAATATGACGCAAATGATCACCGCTGAACGAATTGCCCCGGATTGCCGAAAGCATTGCCAGAAAGTCCGCGTCGTCCTGCCGATGCTGTTCGGTGAGATAGCAAACGGTTAAGTTCGCCGAACTCCAGACAGGAGAATCATACGCGAAACGGGCCGGTGGGCCTTCAATAAGCAAGACCCGCTGGCCATCCTCCTCTTCCTTTTTTACAATCGGGGGCAATTGAAAAAAGTCCCCCACTAAAACTACCTGAATGCCGCCGAACGACTTCTGATCCTTTTTGATTTCCCGACAAACAGCGTCCACCATTGAAATGGTCTTGGGAGAAAGCATAGACACCTCATCAATAACCAAAACCTTCGCGCGCTGAATGCGTTTAACGATATTTTTATTGAACGCTATCTTAGAAATATCCTGTTTATTCAAATGCGTCTTAATTCCTATGCCGCTCCAGGAATGAATGGTCATCCCGCCAATGTGCGTGGTCGCGATGCCGGTAGAAGCAGTAATCGCCGGCTCAATGTCCCGCGCCCGCAAATAAGCCACATACTCGTTGACGGTATGCGTCTTGCCGGAACCCGGCTCGCCGGTCAGAAAAACATTCGCGCCGGTTTTTAATATTTCCAACGCTTGAGATTGCGTCATCTATTTTACAGCGGAATTCCTAAAAAGTGCTTGAGGGTATAGATCCAGTCTTCGTCTTGGGCGCCATCTTTCTGCTTAGCTTCCAACATCCATTCCAGGTAGCCACGGTCGGATTTGGCGATGTCTTCTACTTTTCTATCCCGATATTTTCCGTAGTTGAAGAGCTGGAAGATTGACGGCCGGCTGGAGACATCAATCATTTTCGTAATCGCCTCTTCTTCGGGCATTCCGTTCTGGGTCATTTTGGCGAGTAGCCGCTCAAAAAGCGCGTAGAGGACTTTTACATCTCCCATGGCATCGTGCGCGAAAGCATCTTCAACTTCCAGTTCCAAGTGATAGCGCAGATATTGCAGATTATATTCCGGAATAAGATTATTGGGATCCAAAAAGCGCGCAACGCGGAGAGTGCAGATAGTACGTGGGACGCTCATTCCTTCGGCTATCAAAATTGCAGTATCAAATTTTGCATTGTGGGCGACGAGAATTCCATCGGCGAGAAGAGCCTGCAAATCCTTTTGCATTTTGCTTCCGGCGAATACTTCCTTATCGGCAACCATCTTGTTGGTGATGTGGGTGATGCTCATCGCCTTAACTGAAATCGGAACCGGCGGCTTGAAAAAGCCGTCGTGAATTCCGTCGGCGGTTTTATAACAAACCTGGCAAAGCCGATCTTTGAGGACGTCGTTGCCGGTGGTTTCGGTGTCTAGGAAGATGAGTTGGTTAGTTGGTTGGGACATACTTGTTGATCGGTATGTAAAAAGAATATTTATATATTAGCACTAATGTAAGATTGTCTCGCTACGCGAGATCTGGCGTAGCCACGACTTCACTTTGCTCGCAATGACGGAAGGCAGCCAACTTATTCGCGATTACTCCACCATATTCGCAATATTGCCTCTCCAATTCGCATTATTCGCGATTACTCCACCATTTTTTCTAACTCCTCCAAAATTCGGACCATCGCGAAGGTGTCCAGCTTGCAGTAAGCGAGCATATCTTTGCGGAGCTGGACCTTGTCTACTGTAAGATCGCCACGGGGCGATGCCCCTCGCGATGACAATTCTTTATAGGTAGGGACGGGAGAAATGAGTTTAATCCAACTGGAAGCGGCTGTTCCGCCTTCTTGAATTGCGAGATCTTTATAAGATAATTCCGGCGCCAGCACCGGCTGAACTTTTTTGATTGAAGTGCTGCCTTTAAAATCTTTGTGGACATAGTGCTGTTTAGTAAAAACATCCATCAGATCGTAAGTGCGATTATTGATGTCTTCAATAAAACCCGCGGCCTCCGGAACTCTTTCCGCAATCTGCTTGTTGATTGTGCATTCAAACTTTTTACTCCAGACGATCAGGCTTCCAACTTTGCCGATTTGTTTCTGCATAGATTCCACGAAATGCTGGCTGGGGTCGGTGGCTTCGTCGTGTAAAAATTCAAAATGCTTTAGCTCTGCGCCCGCCTGAGGCGGGTAAACCCCCTTCGATTCCAAAACAAATAAGGAATATTGAAACGGGATTTGCTGATACGGAGAAAAGCCGTCAAACATCGGGACTGCAGACGGAAAAGTCTCGTAATCAATGAAGTGGACCGGATAAACCACATTTTTAAGCTCTTCCCGAATCCCCCCTTTGTCCATGATGATGTGGTCATGAATATAAGCGCTTATCTGATTTTTTTGCGGAATAGACAGCTCCATCTCTTCCGGAACTTCTCGAAGATCAAAATGACTGCCGTCAATCAACTCGGCCAGCTTCTTCTTGCTAAGGCCTATTCGGGAAATATCGTGGACGCTATATTTCGGGACAGCGGGATTGGAATGATGGAAGGTAGTGCAGTGATTGGACCTTCCTTTATACAGGCAGCTGCAGGAGCCGGGCGGTTCGGTTTCGCTAGATAAATATTTCAACGCCTGCTCCATTTCCATATTTACCTCTTCGCCAAGCTCGCTGATCTCCAGGGTCACATCATCGGTCGCAAACAACGCTTTGATGTCCAATTGACCGAAACGGGTGTATTCCGGATTGAGATGCATCAGATTGATTTTGCCTACTTTCAAGCCGCAACGTTTGAGCAAATTCACCTGAAAAGCCAAGTCGTAGTAGTGACGCTTTTTATCGGCTTCATTTGAAGCTTTAATTTCAGTGATATCAAAACTTTCGGTCGCTTGATTATATTCCAATACGTCTACCGCCGCCATAAAGCCGTCTTTCGCAAAAACCGGCTGAAAAATTGCCGCCTGCCTAGCGGCAGGTAAACCTGCTTTAGTAATGAGCTCTTCGGTTAATTTCCGCGCCGCTTCATCCCGGCCCTCAACTAAAACCGCGCCCGGATATAATTGCCGCGCCACCAGCTCCACTTCGTTTCCAGTTTCAATAATGTGCTTTTCAAAATCCGAAAGTTCCTCTTTATAATAAATTTCGGGTTGGTGAATCTTGTACCAGGTATTTTTCGGACACTCCCGAAATAAGATGTAGTCTGTTTTGGATAGAAGCATCAAATTTCCATTCTACTTCATCAAGCCTTCAAGAACACCGGCGGGAGTGACTTTCAAATACAAAGTAACGCCAACGGATGGCCGAGTGGTGAAAGGTTCGCCCGGTTTGCGCTCGGCAAAGTTCACATAGATTTCTGAAGAGGAAATGCCGCGAATCACGATTTCGCGGATTTCGGTGGTCTGCGGAGCGATTCGGTCTCCAACCAAGAAGGCATTAGTACCCTTATAGAGTCCGTCGGCGTTCTTTAAGGCCGCCGCTACATAATAGAAGGTACCGCTCCCTCCCCCATCGTAAGTGAAGAGGAAAACCACGTCTTCCAATTTATCTCCGTTAACATCCCCGCGCGATTCGTTGCCGAAATATTTTATGCCGGCGCTCGCCATCGTGATCGGCTTACCGTTTAGCGTGTAGGTGGCGTCTTTATGATCCGGCGTTCCGGTTTGGTGGCTACCCGGATAAACCAACCACAACGCTACTCCTACCACCACCGCCAAAAGCACCGAGGTCAAAAGTTTGGATTTAGTCATTGCTTCAGTTTATACCCATCGCCGAAAATAAAAAAACCCGCCCTCGTGGAGCGGATCTGATCTATCCTACGAAATACTACCTTGCTCTCTCGTAGCCCCAGGGGTGAAAGACAATCTTCCCATCAGCGTGCTTGACGTAGAGCTGGCCTCTCATTCCAACGTCGTCTACCACTCCTTCCTGGCCGTAGTAAACAGATTTCGGATCCACGATTTTAATTCGGTCTCCCCTTTTGATCTCCCAAGACTCATTAGGCATAACGATCTCCTTACTGAAAAACTGTGCCTAATTTAACAATGAAAAACCAAAAGGTCAATGTGGGGAATAAAAACGCCGCTCGGGTGAGCGGCGCGAAATCCAAGTTAATTCATCTGCCTCATCCTGAAAGAGCTGAGGGCTTCCCCCTGTCTTTGGCTTTCAGAGGATGACCACGCTTGCGCAAATCCTCGCCGTCATACGGAAACGGCTGGTGACTTGCCGTGATCGCCTTGCACTTCAAGCAGGCCTTCGCGGGCCAGTGAAATCCATAGCCGTAATCGGTGTAGAGAATCACATCGATGTTCGGCTGCCCGCAAGTGCACTTTTTCCAGTCATTATTCCGCCAATGAGCCTCCAGTTCTTCGTTGGTATCCCAAATGGCAGGGACGGCAATATCGGAAGTGCCATCATATTCAAATAGGCCGACTACCTTGCCCTGGTAAATCACTTCTCCATTTGCGTGACTCATGACCGTACTCCTAAAGATGGGTTGATGTTCTGGATTGGATTATACAAGATGCCACCTACTTTGTCAATAGGAAAAGCCCGCTCGGATGAGCGGAAAAATATTTTTAACGTTCTTAAACTGCAGGGATGGCGATCCTCTGCTTGCCAGCGGAAACTTGGAGTCGTTCTTTAGTCGGAGCAGTCTTGGAATAATTAAGCACCTCAATGCCCAAAACAGTGCCCTTCTTGTCAAAGTCCACTAAAACACCGCGGCGCTCTTCTACCGTTTTGTGAGCCTTCGCCTTTTTGAATTCTATATACAAGGCGTCGGCGTATTTATCGTAATTAATTTTCATAATAAGCTGTAATGATCGTATAATTTTCTTTGTTCTTCTCGTGAATTACCACTAATTTCTTTCCCTTGTTGCGGTAAGTAAATTTTAGTGACCCTCCGGGTTGCTGTTCAATTTTTTGAGCGGCTATCAAGCATTCAGCAACGAGCTTTTTCGTAATACCCCTAGCGCTCATACGGGCTAAAGCGTGCCTCGTATACCTTATTTTCATTATACACCCCTTTATATACTGCTGGTTGTTAATAAGTCAATCTTGCTCGCACCGCTCGAAACCCTTGGAAATCCAAACTTTTTGGTATAAAATGGATAAATCATGGTAATCAACTATTGCGGGGAAAAATGTTTCAAGATTCAGAGCGGGAAGGTCTCGCTCGTAGTTGATCCTCTGCCCCGCTTTAAGGGCGATATCACCTTATTGACCGGCCCTTGGAAGGAGAAGGCGAAAGAATGGCCGCCAGTTGAAGGAGAAATTTACGGCCCGGGTGAATATGAAAAGCTGGAAGTGGAAATCAACGGCTTCCCGACGAAGGGAACCCAGACTTGCTATACATTAATAATGGAGGAGATCCGCCTCTGCTTTCTAGGCGAAGGAGGAGAAGAGATTGACCCTACTATAATAGAAAAGATCGGCGATGTGGATATTTTGTTTGCTCCATGGGGAATTAGCGCCAAAGGAATAAAGCAGATTCAGCCGAAAATCGTGATTCCGTTTTACAAAAAACCGGATCACTTGAAGCAATTCTTGAAGGAAGTGGAATCCAAATCGGAGCCACAGGAGAAATTGGTGATTAAAAAGAAGGAAATTACAACGGGGACGAAAGTCGTTGTTCTAAAGCCATAGAACAACGAAGTTTAAATGTTTAAAGATAGAAAGGTTTAAAAGTTGCAAAGTGGGGGCGACAAAAGACAGAAAGGCAAACACATAAAACAAAATGCAAAGCGTAAGAAATTTCGTAGAGAAAGTCCAAAATTCCGACGAGACCACAAAAAGGTTCTGGGTGGTGGTTTGCAGTTCTATTTCCATGCTGTTAGTAGTAAGCTTGTGGCTTGGTTATATGAACGTTGCGATTACGAAAATTCCGGGTTCAAACAGACAGCAGGCAACGAATAGCCAACAACTAATAACGAATAACGCGGAGGAAGTTAGGAAACCGGGGTTCTTTGCCGTTTTCACCGCCGGAGTTAAAATAATTTTTGACGAGCTGAAAGAGCGGACGCTGGCAAAAAAAGATATCGTGATCACCAAGGAGGTACAGCAAAAGATGAATTTTATTTCGGAAGATATTGAGCCCATAAAAGGAAGTCCGCTTCCGAAATAAAAAGTTATAAAGTCCATAAAGTTATAAAATATGCCGAAAAGTAAGAAACCAAATAAAAAATCCAAAGAACAGGAGATTGAACCTCTGAAGTCTACTAAGATAATCGGCATAGAAGACCGGGAGATCAGCACGGAACTCAAGGAGTCTTATTTGGATTACGCCATGTCGGTAATCGTCAGCCGCGCCTTGCCGGACGTGCGCGATGGATTAAAGCCGGTGCATCGCCGTATTTTGTGGGGCATGTGGGAATCCGGAATGACCCCCGGGTCAAAATTGAGAAAGAGCGCCAACGTCGTCGGTGAAGTCATGGGTAGATATCACCCGCACGGCGACTCCCCTATATATGAAGCGATGGTCCGCATGGCCCAGCCCTTCTCTTTGCGCTATCCGTTCGTGGAAGGCCAGGGCAACTTCGGCTCAATTGATGGCGACAACGCCGCCGCTATGCGTTACACCGAGGCGCGACTTGCGAAGATTTCCGAGTCCATGCTGGAGGATATTGAAAAAGAAACCGTGGATTGGCAGCCAAACTACGACGGCAGCCGGGAGGAACCGCGTGTTTTGCCGGCTAAACTGCCGAATTTGCTCTTGAACGGCACGGTAGGCATTGCTGTCGGTATGGCGACCAGCGTCCCACCTCATAATTTAGGCGAAGTAGTAGACGCGATTTTACATTTGGCCGACAACCCGAAGGCAACGGCTCATGATCTTCTGCAGTTTGTGAAAGGCCCGGATTTCCCAACCGGCGGCGTGGTCTACGATAAAAAAGCGATCGCGGAGGCGTATGTGTCCGGTCACGGCTCAATGGTGACCCGCGGCGTGGCGGAAATAAAAGAATCCGAAGGATCGCGCGAGGGACAAATTATTGAAATCACAGAAATCCCATATCAGGTAAATAAATCAGAGTTAATTATTAAAATCGCCGAGCTGGTTACCGATAAAAAAATTGAAGGCATCCGGGACGTCCGCGATCAATCCGATAAAAACGGCATCAGTATTATTATTGAAATGAAAAACTCCGCCACGCCGCAGAAAGTCTTGAACCAGCTTTTTGAATACACCGATCTCCAGAAAAATTTTAATCTGAACATGATCGCGCTCGCCGGTGGTCTTCAGCCGCAGGTGATGTCTATTAAAGATGTTTTGGAGGCCTATCTCGCCCATCGGAATGAAATCGTCCGCCGCCGCGCTCAGTATGATTTGAGAAAAGCCGAGGAGCGGGCGCATATCCTGATCGGGCTATCTAAAGCGCTTTCTATTATTGATAAAGTTATTTCTACAATCAAGAAATCCAAGGATCGCTCTGACGCAAAGGTGAACTTAATGAAGAACTTTAAGTTCTCCGAGTTGCAGACCGAAGCGATCTTGGAAATGAAGTTGCAGACCTTGGCTAACCTGGAACGCGAAAGGATTGAAAACGAACTGGCGGAAAAGAAAAAGATCATCGCGGAGCTAACTTTGTTGTTGAAGAGTCCGGCTAAAATTTTGAAGATGATTAAAGACGAGATTATCGCGCTGAAAGAAAAGTTCGGCGATGAGCGACGCACGAAAGTGGTGGCCACCGGATTGGATGATTTCCGGGAAGAAGATCTGATCCCGCAGGAAGAAACCATCATCACCCTCTCGGAAGGCGGCTATATTAAACGCGTCTTACCGGCTTCATTTAAGACCCAGAACCGGGGCGGTAAGGGCTTAATCGGGTCGGAAGTAAACGAAGAGGATTTCCTGACTCACTTCATGGCCGCCGACACCCACGATAATATTTTGTTCTTCACCGACCACGGCCGGGTCTTCCAAACCAAGGTTTATGAGATCCCACAGGGCACTCGTACCTCAAAAGGCAAGCCAATTCACAACTTCCTGGAGGTTCCGACTGAAGAGAAAGTAAACGCGATTATTACCTATGGAAAAGCCGATGAAGGCCACCTCGTGATGGTGACCAAAAACGGCATGATCAAGAAGACCTCGCTGAAGGACTTTGGCAATGTGAGAAAGACGGGAATCATCTCCATTTCTCTGAAAAAAGGCGACCTTTTGAAGTGGGTGAAGCTTTCCACTGGCAGTGATGAAGTCATCATCGCTACCTCTAACGGCCAAGCTATCCGCTTTAAAGAATCGCAGGTACGACCGATGGGCCGGACGGCCGCCGGTGTACGCGCTATCCGCCTGAAATCCGGCGACAGCGTCAGTTCCATGGATTTGGTGAATAAAAACCTGAAAAATGCCCGTCTGCTGGTGGTGATGGCCAATGGTTTTGGTAAACAAACCCCAATTTCACAGTACAAAGTGCAAAGCCGAGGAGGGTCTGGCGTGAAAACCGCCAAAATTACTTCCAAGACCGGTTTGCTGATCGCCGGACAGTTGGTGGATGCCGAGGAAGAATTGTTGGCTTTGTCCGCTAAAGGACAAATTATCCGAACGCCACTTTCCACTATCCGTCTTGCCAGCCGGGCTACTCAAGGAGTAAGGATTATGACTCTTAACGCCGGAGATAAGGTGGCGGGAATAGTTTGCCTCTAGGGAACTAACTAGGATGGTATAATAAGTTGGTAGATGTCTTTTACTAGAAATCAGATCGCTATTTTAGTTCTAGGACTGGTGCTAGTCGCCGGAGTGGTTTTATTGTTCATTTACGGAAGCCGGGAACGTGGCATTACCGTTTCCGGCAATATCACTTTTTGGGGCGTGTTTGATAGCACTCTGGCAATGAGCCAGGCGATCGCCGCTTACCGGGCGCAAAGCCCTTATGTAAACGTTAGTTACCGTCAGGTTGATCCCGCCAGCTATGAAAGCGAGCTGATTGACGCTCTAGCCAGCGGTAAAGCGCCGGACGTGATTATGTTCCACAACAGCTGGTTGCCGAAACATTTTAATAAAATTGTTCCCTTCTCGAGCGAGCTGATTACCATAGATAGGTACCGGGCGCTCTTCCCAACCATTGCCGAACAGGATTTCGCTCCCGACGGCAAAATTTTCGCCCTCCCTCTATATATAGACACTCTCGCCCTCTTTTATAACCAGGATATTTTTGATAACGCGGCCGTCGCTCTTCCACCAAAAACTTGGGGCGATTTTGAGAAACTAATTCCGAAACTGCGGCAAATGGATAAATTGGGGAGGATTCAGAAGGCGGCGGCGGCTATCGGCGGATCGTCCCGGAGTATTAACCGCGCCACTGATCTCTTGGGATTGCTGATGCTCCAGACCGGCACCCAAATGGTCAACGATGATTTCACCAACGCCACCTTCGCTTCTAAGGAAGGTTTGAACGCTCTCAATTTCTACACTAAGTTCGCCAACCCGATCAGTCCGTCCTACACTTGGGGCGACTCGCTCCCCTATTCCCTGGATAGCTTCGCCAATGGCGACACGGCAATTATTTTTAACTACGCTTACCAGGCGGATTTGCTGAAAGAAAAAAATCCTTTCCTAAATTTCCACGTTACCGGAATGCTTCAACCCGATGAACGGACGCAGGAAGTGAACTACGGAAATTATTGGGGTTTGGCGGTGACCGTGGGAACGCGAAATCTCGTAGCTGCCCAGGATTTTGCCTTGAAGATGGCCGGTGACCCGGCAGTTGCTGAACAATATCTCTTGGCCACTAAACGCCCACCCGCTCTGCGCTCGCTGATCAGTAAATACTCCGGCGATCCGGAAGTGGGTATTTTCGCTCGGCAGGCCCTGACAGCCCGGTCTTGGCCGCAAGCCGACGGCAACCAAATTGAGAAAATTCTTTCGGGAATGGTGGAAACAGTCTTAACCGGTCGCCGCCCGGCTACTCAAGCTCTGGAAGAAGCCGCGGGAGCGGTCTCACAGGTGATGCAGGCTACGCCGAGAAAATAAACAGTATTAAGTATTATGTATAAAGTATTAAGTATAAAACGGCCCCTACTGCTGACTACTAGCTACTTGCTACTAATTGCCTTCTGCTTGTTATTAGTCGCGCCTTTGGCCTTGGCCGCTACCCCGGCGCCGGTTGATCTTCAGCTAAGACCTAAATGCGACCCAACGCTCGCGCCAACTATGCCGGGGTCCTGTGATCTCAATGCCTTCGTCGGCTTTATCCAAAACCTCATTGAGTTCATGTTCTATATTTCTATTCCGATTGCAGTGATGTTTATCATCTACGGCTCGTTTGTTATAATGACTGCTGGAGGTTCGGAGGATAGATTCAAGAAGGGCAAAGGAGTAATTACCGCGGCGATTGTCGGAATTATCATCGTCTTCTCCTCCAATCTGATTGTCACCACAATAGAAAAGGCGCTTAAAACAGGCGCGGAGCAGATAATGAAATAGAAAAAATGAATAAATATAAGAAGACGGCAATCTTGGTTATAGCAATGGCGGCTTTGCCTTTTCTAGCACTGGCAGGTCACACTTCTGGACACGTTGAGCCGCTCACCTCCATAGAACTCCCCAATCCACTGCTTAAAGGAACGACGATAGAAACCGTCTTCAGCAAAATTGTGGGCGCTTTGAAAGTGGTAATCCCCTCAATAGCGGCCGGCGTAATTATTTATGCCGCTTTCCAAATTCTCACTGCCGGAGGAGATACCGCGAAATTCGCTACCGCTAAAAAAACCATCGGTTATGCCGTAGCCGGTCTGGCCCTATTCCTGGTAGCCGACCTGATTATCGGAGTAATCACCGAATTCCTAGGAAAAAAATGAGGAAAATTTTATTAATATCCGTTGTTTTGAGCGTCCTGATTGTTCCAACTGTAAGCTTGGCGCTTGGGGAGGGCCCGGCTACCCAAAGATTCCTGGATTTAGTCGGCAATATTAAAAACTTGGCCGTCGGTTTATTGATAGCCATTTCCACCCTCTTTATAATTTATGCCGGTTTTCTCTATGTCACATCCGCCACTAATCCACAAAATATCACTCAAGCTAAAGATATCATTACCTATGCCATAATCGGCATAGTCGTCGCCCTATTATCGCAGGTAATTGTCGGTGTGGTTACTTCTGTATTGACTAACCCATCTAGCTCTGGAAGTTCCGGATCAAGTAGTAAAATAAGGTCCGGATCAGACTACCGCGCATCGGACTTGCCCGGATTTTAAATCAGGCGACTCGCGGAACCCAATTTTGCTATAATTAAACTAGCTTATGAAAGGTCGGGAAATCGTAAATTATTAAGATGAATAAATTTTCTAAAGTCGCTTTAATTACCGCCGTTGTTTTGTTGCCGGTTTTGGCATTCGCTGTCACAGGAACCGGGATTACCGAAATAAAACCATTAGCGCAAGATAAACCGATTGGTGACTTAATAAGCACCGTGATTAATTGGGCCACCGGTCTTTTGATTGCCCTCTCTACGTTGTTTATCCTTTTTGCCGCCTTCCAGTATGTGACAGCCGGAGCGGAACCAGACAATGTTGGGAAGGCCAAGACGACTATTATGTACGCCGTCATCGGCGTCGTCGTTGCCCTGCTTTCGCAGGTTGCCGGTGGCGTGATATTAGCAGTTATTGGTAAAGGGTAAATCACCCGCTTCAGCAGAAAAGAAAAACCGAGCACATACAGTATGTGCTCGGTTTGTTTTTGGCCACTATTTTTCTATCCAGACTTCCGCGATTCCTTTGCTACCGCGGATCCAGAACTTGCTGTGAGGAACATTCCCCCAGTAAGTCGGAGGCTCACCTTCTCGGACTGGAGGGAGTATCTCTCCGTTCCAGAACTTCAGCTGATACCAATCAGCTGAAGGATACCGAATCTTGAATTCGGTGTTGTCAGGCAATTCCACCAACTCCGACCACTTGCTCTCTTCAACCTGTACTTCTTTGAAAAGCTCGAGCTTGTCTTTATGATCTTTCGGCCTTGTGCCCTCGCGCTCAACCCAGACTTCCACAAAACCAGGGGTTCCGCGGATCTGGAAACTGCAGTGGGAAATGGTTCCCAGCCAGGAACTTGGATCCTCTTTGCTGGTAAACCTCTTCTCGTCGCCGTTCCAACAACGGAATTCCAGCCATTCCGCAGTGGCATGCCGGAGACGAAATTCTCGATCCGGAGGGAGCGTGATCTTTTCCGACCACTTCACTTCTTCTACTTCCACCTTCTTGAAAAGCTCGAGTTTTGACTTTGGCGGTTCGGGCTTTTCCGCTACCGGCGGCCGATGCTGATGAGCATGCTGACACTCACTGCAACTACTAGGTGGGGCGCTGGGCGCCATACTGCCGGTGCCAATCGGCAGCTCCTTCACCTCGGCCTTCGCCGATTCTTTTCGGATGATGATGCAGGCGAGCATAAAGAGCCCGCCGATGATGATTGACCAAACCCACCCTGACTTGTGATGCTCAATCACCTGCGGCTGATTGTCGTTCATGGCTTTTCTCCTTGCTAGAAGTTTTTTGAAAGCCCCGTCGAGCAATGTGCTCGACGGGGCTGATCTTTACTTTCTTTCTACCCAGACTTCGACAGTCCCGGGTGTACCGCGAATTTTGAAGGTTCTTAGCGGGATCGT
>JBBTRE010000054.1:0-23348 GCA_038065375.1 Patescibacteria group bacterium
GCAAGTAAAACTTGAGAAACTGAAAACTCCCGGCATAGATACCGGCATGGGTTTTGAGCGGTTAGTCACCGTGATGCAAGGAGCGCCGAGCGTTTTTGAAACCGATATTTTCAGCGGCCTGATTTTAAAGATCCGGGAGATGGCTTCGGGAATTGAAGATCGGGTCATCCGAATTTTGGCCGACCACCTCCGCTCTTCTATATTCTTGGTTGCCGACGGCGTTCGGCCGTCTAACAAAGAAGCCGGATATATCCTACGTCGTTTATTGCGCCGCGTTTTGGCGTATCAGACTATTCACGACATTCATGGAAATCTTTTTGAGATGGCGGTGGAGTGGGCGAAAGAAAAGTTCGGAGCAATTTATCCGGAAGTAAAAGAACCGAGAATTTTGGAGGTGATGGAGGCAGAGAAAGATAAATTTGAGCAGGCGATTGCTCTGGGCGTGAAAGAAATTAAGAAGTATGAAGTGATTGGTTCCAAAGAGGGATTTTATTTGTATGAAACTTTCGGCCTGCCTTTTGAACTGATTAAAGAATTAGCTCCGGAAGCCGCCAAAAGTTTGGATCGTAAAGAATTTGATGAAGAATTTAAAAAACACCAGGAAATTTCCCGCGCGGGCGTAGAAAAGAAATTCGGCGGTCACGGCCTTCTATTAGACACAGGAGAGCTGAAAGCCAAAGACGCGGAGGAATTGAAAAAGGTAACCCGATTGCACACCGCCACTCATTTGATGCAGGCGGCGTTGCGGAAGGTGCTGGGTGATGAAGTCCAGCAGAAGGGTTCGGATATCACCGCGGAGCGAACGCGTTTTGATTTCATCTTCCCTCGTAAATTAACCCCCGAGGAAATTAAGAAAGTTGAAGATCTAGTCAACGAACAGATTCAAAAAGATTTGCCGGTGGGCTTTGTGGAGATGCCGAAAGAAGAAGGCGCGAAGACCGGCGCTCTGCATTTCTTTTTAGATAAATATCCGGAGCGGGTGAAGGTTTATTACGTCGGCCACGACATTCCTTCCGCGTTTTCTAAAGAATTCTGCGGTGGCCCACACGTGGATCACACGTTAATTATCGGTAAATTCAAAATTGCTAAAGAAGAATCGGTTTCCGCGGGAGTTCGTAGAATTAGGGGAGTGGTGGACTAGCTCTGGACTTTTAGCGTAAATTGTAGTATTTTGTTCACAGTTCCCAAACATAGGAGCGGGTAATGTCTAATTCCTCGGTTTTGATCACTATGATGAGTTCCGGTAAGCCGGTAACGGTTGACGCTCTGCAGATTGAGGCTCTGGATTCCGAAATCGAAAGGTTGGAGGCGGAACGCGCAAGTTGTTCCGGTTTGGAATCAGGTTACGCGAACTCTTTGATCGGGAAGACCAACGAGGCGAGGGCTGAAAAGTCAGCCCTGGATAGACTCACCAAATGGAGCAATCCGGTTAGCATTATTGATCTTACCGAGGCAATGAGTTGGCGGGACGCTTCCGGTCTGCCGCGAGTCGCGGTTTTTAACGTTGAGGATCCGACGATGTTTCTGGAATTTAGGTATTATCGGGAAATTCCCAGCAAGTTCTCAAAGACACAGATCAGTTGGT
Source organism: Patescibacteria group bacterium (assembly GCA_038065375.1). GTDB lineage: Bacteria > Patescibacteriota > Minisyncoccia > UBA6257 > WO2-44-18 > JAUSKF01. The sequence continues at coordinate 1,586 of JBBTRE010000054.1, forward strand.
GGAGTTTGTATAATGCTAGACCCGGACTACTGCATGGGAATCACTATTATTTTAACGATTTGGGAGATAGGTGGAAAGCGGAGTGTGAGCAGTTGAAGATTGGTTTTCGGAAGTGGTTTCGGATTGCCGGAAACGATAATCGAACCTTCAAGCATGATTTGTCCGTTTACGCTTATTTCCGCGGGGTAATTTCTTCCCAAATGCGTTCTTCCATCGATAAAGCTCGAAAGATTTTCGGCGCTACCAACGTGTATGTGATTGCGGAAGTTCCGAAATGGCATAGGCCGCTTGGTACAGATGAAGCAACTGCCGAAATCACCGGCGCCGAATTTTTGCTGGTGGCGATGGTTAACGGAGATGTATTGCTTCTGGACGCTTCCGGGTTCGGTGACCATATCAGCGTCCCGCCTTCTCCATTCCAGGCGCGGCATGGGTCTATGCCATAAACGGATTGAAGCAATACCCGCCCGCTCTCAAAAAGAGCGGGTTTTTTGTTACACATACCAGGCGGTCACCGCTAAGATGGGATGGTATACTTAACTTAAGGTGATCTCCATACAAACAATGGATGAATTTTAACCCTAAACATATCCTGAATGGGCTCTTAAAGAGTAAGGGTGATAAGTTTTTGGTCGTAGAAATGTTCGCGGACAACAATCGGGCCGCCTCCATCAAAGCCAATTTTAAAGAAAAAGAAATCAAATTTCTCAAGACCGCCTCCCATTACGATCTTAAAAAGTTACTGAAAAAGTTCGGCCGGATATCTCGCTACAAAATAGTTCTGGGTTTGGATTCGCATTTGGCCACGACGATTTATTCTTCGGTAGTTTTGGCGCGTGACCGGTTTAAGGAGCTGATTGATGAGCCGGAGATAGATAATCTGATTTCCCAGGCGATCTGGAAGTTCTTTGACCGACAACGCAATAAGGTGGCGGCCAAGATGGCGGTCAGTGATTTGGATATTGTTTTATCGGACGTGAAGATCCGAGGCGTTCGTTTAGATGGTCACAAGGTAGTGAACCCGGTGGGATTTAAAGCGAAAACGGTGGAAGTGATGTTCAGCCAGACTTTCCTCCTGCGTTCTTTTGTTGATTCGGTAAAAGAAATTTTGCCTTTGGATCAGGTGTTGTTTACCACCGAAAGCGGCACGGCCTGGTCCAGCGTGATGGCAAAGTCCGACACCGGTCAAAATTTCCTGATGGCGAATATCTTCGGAGAGAAAACGGCGATGTTCGCTTCCGCCGGCACCCAAAATTCTTATTGGGATCATTTCGCTTGGGGTGAAAATAATTTGTATGCCGGATTGGCCTCGGATCTGGCGCTGGATTCCGAGACGGCCAAGGGCGTTATCGGTTTATACAACCAGGGGGCGACCTCCGACACTTTCCGCCGCCGGGTGGAAACGATGATTTCCCGTGAATTACAGACCTTAGCCAATGGCCTGAACCAGGTGGTTAAGAAAATGGATGTGAAACAGATTTTTCTCCATTCGTTTTTTGATTTGCCCGCCATCTTCACCACTAATTTCCGGGACAGCTTTGATAAGCCGGTGAATTTACGGATGCTCAACCTTGACATTATTAGCAATAACTTCGGTTTTGATATAAAATTTAAGTATAAGGCGGACGCCAAGTATTCTTTCAGTTTTTTGGCGACCCTTCTTGAGTGGTACCTTGCCCCGCGGGAGGACAAGATGAGTCAAATGGCTAAGCGCCGCGTCCGGTGGCTTTCCCCGGTCTAGACAAATAAAAAATCAAAGTGCAAAAAGTAAAATTACAGCGCAAAATTAAAAGTTTAATGAATCCATATCGGAGGATACAAGAATTTTTCATTTTTCATTTTTAAATTTTAATTTATTATTATGGCCGCCAAACCCAACGTTCATCGGATTAAGAAAATCGCCATCAATAAAAGTGATGAGGTGGCTTTTGTGGTGGAAAAACTAATTGATTCGGAGGCGCAGGAAATAGTTTTAAATATTCCGCGATTTTCCAAACTGGCGGATTCTTTGTCTAATTTTCATCTGATCGCCAGAGAGGCCAAACTTCTGGGAAAGAAGATCGTCGTGGAATCGGTAGATGACAAGGTGATTGAGTTGGCCAATCTTTCCGGGCTGGAGTCGCTGAATCCGATCTTGTCGCGCTCTCGGCGCCAGTTTTACGATATTGTTTCTTCAAAAAAAACCAGAGAAGCCAATGAAGAAGAGGGGATGAAAACCAGGAAGCTTAGCGAATCAGTGCATCAAAAAAAGCCGATGCGACGGTTGCTGAAAAATCATGCCCGTAATTTTATCGGCGGGGGAGCAGTGTTGGCGGTAGTAATAACGGCCGGAATTTTCGCGGCCAATGTTTTGCCGCGCGCGGATATTAAAATTATTACTACGAAGACCTCGTGGCCTTATAAGGATTCAGTCCGGGCGGAAAAGTTGGCGGCGATTGATTCGGTCTCGGCCACCATTCCCGGTCAACTTTTCACGGAGAAAAAAAGCCATCAGCTTTCTTTCCCGGCTACCGGGAAAAAGAATATTGAGCAGAAGGCCACCGGCGCGATTACTATATATAACGCTTACAGCTCCGACCCCCAGCCATTAGTGGCCACCACTCGTTTTGTCGCTCCCGACGGGAAGGTTTTCCGATTGGCGAAGAGCGTTACCGTGCCGGCGGCGAAAATAGTGGAGGGGAAAATCATCGCCTCTACTCTGGATACCGACGTGGTGGCCGATCAACCGGGCCCAACTTATAATCTTGGTCCGGTCAGCTACTTCAGCATTCCCGGATTTAAGGGGACCGCGAAATATCAGGGATTTTATGGAGAGTCTAAAACTGCCATGACCGGCGGATTTGTCGGCGAAGCGGCTTTTCCGACGGACGCGGATATCAAAAAAGGAAAATCCACGCTGGCTGAGACTTTGGACGCGATGCTCAAGGTGGAGCTAACCAAAAAGATTCCCGTGGAGTTTAAAATTATTGACGGCGCTTCCGGATTCATCGTTTCTAATCAAGTGGTTTCTACTCGGGTGGACGCGGCAAACAATTTCGCGGTTTCCGCAGACGGTCAGTTGAACGCAGTAGCTTTCAAGGAGACTGATCTGATGAAAATGCTGGAGAAGAAGATCAATAAAGAGCTGGGAGGGGATTATGTTATCAAAACTAATGAATTGAGCTATGGAAAAGCGCGCGCCGATTTCGCCAACGGCCGGATCAGCTTCCCGATTGATTTCAAGAGCCAGGTGGCCAAGAGGATTGACGCGGAATTATTGAAGTCACAGGTGCTGGGTAAGTCGGAAAAAGAATTGCGGACGTTAATCAATGCTTTACCCGACATTGAATCCATCGGGCTTTCCCGTTGGCCGTTCTGGGTGAATCGGGTGCCTAAAAATCTCTCCAAGGTTACTTTAGTAATTGATTAGCGCTATTTGACGAATCATGACGCAAGGGTTATATTTCAAACCTGAATGGCAGATAAGAATGTAAAAGTGCTTGAGGGCAGAGTGGAGGAGGCATTGCCCGGAGCAACTTTCCGGGTCAGCATGGCCGGAGATAAAACGGCTATTGCCCACCTCTCCGGCAAGATGCGTATTCACCACATCAAAATTTTACCCGGTGACCGGGTTTTAATGGAATTCAGCCCCTATGGAGACACCCGGGGCCGGATTATTAGGCGTCTTTAAGCGCCATTTGCATTTAATTATCCCTTCGTGTATAATTGCTAAATCTCTTTTATCATTTATGAAAGTGCGTTCATCGGTGAAGGTAATTTGTAGCAACTGTAAAACTACCCGCCGGAAAGGACGGGTTTACGTCGTTTGCAAGAATCCGAAGCATAAACAGCGTCAGGGATAAGCCCGACGTTGCAACGCTTAAACGTTTAAACAATAAAAATATACACCCATGAGAATCGCAGGATCAAATATTCCGGACAACAAGCGCGTTGAGATAGCGCTGACTTATCTTTATGGCATCGGCCGGACTCTTTCGGTTAAAACTCTGGAGCACGCCAAGGTGGATTTAAATAAGCGCGCCAAGGATTTGACTCCCGAGGAGATCAACCGGATTCAGGGCTATATTGAAAAGAACTTCAAGGTAGAAGGAGAATTACGTCAGATCATCAAACAAAACATTAATTTGTTGAAAGAGTTACAGACTTATCGCGGTAGCCGTCACGCGCGGAAGTTGCCGGTTCGCGGCCAAAGGACGAAAACCAATTCCCGCACCGTGCGCGGCAATGTTCGTAAGACGGCCGGTAGCGGAAAACGTAAGACCGAGCTCAAGTAAAAAAGTGTTGCAACGTTTAAATGTTTAAATAATACAAAAACATGGCCAAAAAAGTAGTTACAAAACAAACATCCGAAGAGGCCCTGAAAGAGGGCAAGAAGACCGAAGTCGCGGTAGCGAAAGCATCTGAAAAATCGATCGCTAAGAAATATGAGGTTGGCCGGGTGTACGTTAAAGCTTCTTATAACAACACCCTGGTTTCCATTTCCGACGATAAGGGAAATATCTTGGCCTGGAGCACCGCCGGCGCTTTGGGTTTTAATGGTCCGAAAAAGGCCACTCCTTTCGCGGCTTCCAAAATTATCGCCGTGTTGGCGGAAAAATTGAAGAAATCCGGCCCGACCAATGTTAGTGTGGTTGTCAGCGGTGTTGGTGGCGGACGCGATTCTGCGATCCGGACTTTGGCTAACCACGGTTTCACTATTCTTTCCATTAAAGATGTTACCCCGATTCCCCATAACGGTCCTCGACCACGCAAAGTTCGAAGAGTTTAAAAAATATGTTTGATACCAGAGAAAAAAAAGAAAGATCGTTGGGAGTTAAGCTTTTCTTAAAAGCGGAGCGTTGTAATTCCGCGAAATGTGTAATGGCTCGCCGTCCGCATCGTCCCGGCGCGCACGGAAAATCTTATAAGTCCATGTCGGAATTCGGTCAGCAGCTGAAAGAAAAGCAGAAGATTCGTTTTACTTATGGCATCCGGGAGAATCAGATGGAGCTGGTCTTTAAAAAAGCTTCCCGCAATCCCGGTATCACCGGAGCGATGATGATGAATATTTTAGAGGCCCGATTGGACAACGTTGTTTATCGCCTGGGGTTCGGCGCCTCCCGTTCCGTCGCCAGGCAATTAGTCAGCCATGGACACATCATGGTTAATGGCCGCAGAGCCACTATCCCATCCATGCAGGTAGCTGTCGGTAATGTGATTTCTCTCCGGCCGCAGTCCGCCGACCATCCGTTATTCAGAGAGTTGGCTGAAAAATTGAAAAAGCAGGATGTTCCGGTCTGGCTTTCATTGGACGCCGAAAAGAAAGAGGGGAAGGTCGTTTCCACTCCAAAGGATTTTGACATCCCGTTTGACGTTAACCTAGTTGTTGACTTTTACAGTAAATAGAGGTAAAATATAACTTATGCAATATCAATATTTAAGCGAGACAGTCGGTATCAAAAAGGTCTCTGAAACCGAGAAAGAGGGGGTCTTTGAGATTGAAGGACTCTACGCCGGTTATGGTCTTACCTTGGCCAACGCTTTGCGCCGGGTTTTGCTTTCTTCTTTGCCGGGAGCCGCGATTACTCAAGTAAAAATTAAGGGCGTGAGCCACGAGTTTACTACTCTGGAAGGAGTGAAAGAGGACATGGTGGAGGTAGCTCTAAACATGAAGAAGATCCGCTTCCGGATTCATACCGATGAGCCGCAAGTTTTGACTTTGAGAGTGAAAGGAGAAAAGGTAGTGACCGCTTCCGATATTGAAACTAACGCGCAAGTTGACCTGATTACTCCCGATGCCCCCATCGCCACCTTGACCAGCAAGAGCGCCGAGTTGGACATTGAAATTACCGTTGAAAAGGGATTGGGTTACGTGCCGGTGGAATCTCGCCGCAGTGAGAAATTACCAATTGGTGTGATCGCTTTAGACGCGCTGTTTTCTCCAGTTTCCAAAGTAAATTTTGTGATTGAAAACATGCGGGTTGGCGAGCGAGCTGATTACAACCGGATTCGCTTGATTATTGAAACCGACGGCAGTCTTACCCCGTCTTCCGCGCTCCGCAAAGCCAGCAACATTTTGCAGGACCATTTCGTAAAAATTTCCGGAGTGGAAGTGAAGGAAGTGGAAGCCGCGCCGGCCATAGAAGAAGGGGAGAAGAAAGCTAAAAAGACCGTCAAGAAAAAGAAAAAAGAAGAATAAAATATTTCAGCGTTGCAACGTTTAAACGTTTAAACAATAAAAATATCCTCCATGGCAAAACACGCGCGAAAATTTAATCGTACGATGGGCCGCAGAAAGTCTTTCCTTCAGGGATTGGCCAATAATTTGATTATGAAAGAAAAGATTTCCACGACCGTCGCGCGCGCTAAAGAAATCCGTCCGATGGTTGAGCGAATGGTGTCCATCGGCAAAAAGCAGCAATTGGCTTCTTTGCGTTCTCTGATCGCCAAACTCCCGAAAGAGGCGGCTTCCAAGGTTTATTATGAGATTTCGCCGAGATATCAGTCTCGCGCGGGTGGTTATCTACGGATCACTAAATTAGCCAAAGCGCGGAAGCGCGATGCGGCTCCGATGGCCGTCATTGAGTTTGTAAAGTAAAAAGTTATAAGCTATAAAGTATTAAACATGGAACACGTCATTGACGCTAAAAATCAAAGACTCGGAAGACTCGCTTCCCAGATTGCCCAAATTTTACAGGGCAAGCTTCATGCCGACTATGCCCCGAACAAAGAGGGTAAAGATAGCGTGATAGTAAAGAATGCTTCTCTGATTGTAGTTTCCGGAAAGAAGGCCACCCAAAAGATTTACTATCATCACACCGGCTATATGGGTCACTTGAAGGAAAAAGTTTATAAAGACGCTTTTGAGAAATCTCCCGAGAAGGTTTTGGTATTGGCCGTAAAACGGATGCTACCTCAGAATTTTTTGAAACAAAAACGCTTGAATCGGTTAACTATTGAAAAATAATATGACCGAAAAAACAGAGAAAAAAACAGTCCGTTATTTTACCGCCCGGGGCGGCCGAAAAACCGCTAATGCCTATGCCCGGGTTTTTATAGGCAAGGGTCTTTTGGTGAACAATAAAGATTACAAAGATTATTTTAAAACAATCCGAAATCAGTCGGTGGCCCTTGGGTCATTGGAAACTTCCGATATGAAAGCGAAGATTGGTGTTACGGTCATTGTTCACGGCGGCGGTATTAACGCGCAGGCGGACGCTGTGCGTAACGCGATCGCGCGGGCTTTGGTGAATATGGAGCCGACTCTGCGCAAGGTTCTGAAAGTTGCCGGATTCTTGAAACGCGATGCTCGGATGGTGGAACGGAAGAAATACGGACTCCGTAAAGCCCGCCGCGCTCCCCAGTGGGCTAAACGTTAAACTTTGTTTAGCGTTATGCGTTCCCAGAAATTTATTTTCTATTCCTTGGCCGCCTTATTGGCGGTCTTGGTTTTTCTGGAGTATTACGACCTAGTCGTTTACAGCGGCCTGGATAGTATGCGGCCATGGCATTACGACGTAATTGAGCATTTCATCGGCGGCGTTATTGTCGCCGGATTATTTCTCTACTACGCCTATGTTCGGCAATTGGATCAGTTCCCGCGTCAATTCTGGGTGGCAGCTTTGATGGCTATGGGTTTTGTGGCGCTGGTGGCGGTCTGCTGGGAGCTTTTTGAATTCTCCGCGAACATTATCGGACAAGCCGAGCAAAATACTTTGTCCGACACGATTGAAGATCTGGTAATCGGTTTGCTGGGATCTGTCGCCGGGTCTTTAGTCATCCTGCCGAAAGTTTTGCGGAAATAAGCTTCTCTTAAGCCGTCCGGTTGGTTATACTTAGAGCAATTTATAAGTTCCTATTTTTGATTTATGAAATTCGTTATTAAAGGCGGAAACAAATTAATCGGTGAAATAAAGTTAGCCGGCGCGAAAAACGCGGCCACTAAAATGCTGGTGGCTTCTCTTCTAACTTCCGAGCCGTGCGTTTTAGAAAATTTCCCCGATATCGGAGACACAAAAATCACCGAGGAACTTTGCCGTTCGGTAGGGAGCAAAATTTCCCGCGAAGGTTCGGTTCTAAAAATAGAAACCCCGGAGATCACTAATTCCAAGGTGGTTTCTTTAACTCGCCGTAATCGGATCCCGATTTTGGCCCTTGGGCCGCTTCTATCCCGGGTAGGAGAGGCGGAAGTCCCGGTGCTGGGAGGCGATCGGATCGGCCCGCGACCGGTGGATATTCACATTGACGCTTTAACCGCGATGGGCGCGAAGATTGAGACGTTAGATGACCGCTATGTGGCTTCGGCCCCGCAAGGACTGCACGGAGCCGAGATTCGATTACGGTATCCCAGTGTCGGCGCCACCGAAAATACGATTTTGGCGGCGGTGCTGGCTAAGGGGCGGACAGAAATTCAAAACGCCGCTACCGAGCCGGAGATTTTGGATTTGATTAAATTGTTACAGAAAATGGGAGCAATCATTGAGTTTGGCGCCAACCGAACCATCTACATAGATGGAGTGGATACATTGCATGGCGCTACGCACCGGATCATGCCTGATCGCAATGAGGCTGTTTCATTTGCTTGCTTGGCCGTGGCGACCAATGGCCGGATTTTGGTTCAAGACGCTCATCAGGAATCACTACTGACTTTTTTGAATGTTTTGCGTCGGGTGGGGGGAGATTATAAAGTTCTGGATAGTGGAATTGAATTTTGGAAGGCGGTTGATGGTCCGCTCAATCCCACCATGATTGAAACCGACACTTATCCGGGATTTATGACCGACTGGCAGCAGCCGGTGGCGGTGTTGTTAACTCAAGCTGACGGCGTTTCCTCAATTCACGAGACAGTCTATGAAGACCGATTCGGTTATGCGCAAGACTTGAATTTAATGGGGGCGGAGATTAAAGTACAAGCAAAGTGTTTGGGAGAATTATCGTGTCGTTTCTCCGGAAAGGACTTTTTACACAGCGCCCAATTCATCGGTCCTCGTAAATTACACGCCGCCAATTTAACCGTTCGTGATTTACGGTCCGGGATCGCTCACGTGATCGCCGCGTTGACCGCGGAGGGCGAATCAGTGATTGATGGCATTGAAGAATTGGACCGGGGGTATGAAAGGATAGATGAACGACTCCGCGCTTTGAATGCCAACATTCAAAGAATATCTAATTAGTCTAATTAACCTAATTTCTAAATAATGACCGAAGCTAAAAATTTCCGAAATTTAATTCATTAGAAATTTTATTAACACATGTTTACACGTAAACTCGGAATAGATCTTGGAACCGCCAACACGATTGTTTTCGTGCCGGGCCGGGGATTTATCATTAACGAACCAACCATCGTTGCTTTGAGTGTTCCTGATAATACTGTTCTAGCCGTTGGCCGAGAAGCAAAAGATATGATCGGACGTACCCCGGATAATATCGTTGCCTACCGGCCGTTGAAGGAGGGTGTAATCGCGGATTATTACATCACCAAGGCGATGATGAAGTATTTTATTACAAAAGCGACCGGCTCCTTCAACTTATTCCGGCCCGAGGTGGTTATTTCTGTGCCGGCCGGCATCACTCCCACAGAAAGACGGGCGGTGATGAATGCCGCTAAAGAAGCCGGCGCTAAAGAAGCTTATATCGTCAAAGAGCCGATCCTTGCCGCCTTAGGAGCCGGAGTGCCGATCAATAACTATTCCGGTAACATGATTATCAATATTGGCGGTGGCACTTCCGAGGTGGCAGTGGTGGCCCTGGGGAGCATCGTCTCTTGGGCCAGCTTGCGCGTCGCCGGAAATAAGTTTGATCAGGCGATTATGGACTATATTAAAAAGAAGTATTCATTGTTTTTGGGTGAGCAGAGCGCGGAAGCCGTGAAAATAGAAATCGGATCAGCTTTGCCGACCAAAGAAAAATTGGAATACCGGATCCGGGGCCGGGACTTGGTTTCCGGTTTGCCGCGGGACCTGGTTATTACCTCCAACGAAATTGCCGAGGCGTTGAATCCTCATTTATTGGATATCGCCTCATCCGTGCAGAGCGTTTTCAATAATACCCCCCCTGAATTGGTGGCCGATATTATGGAGAAGGGGATTATTCTTTCCGGCGGTGGCGCCCATTTGCGCTACATTGATGAGTTTTTCAAGCGAATGACCGGCGTGCAAACTTATATTGCCGAAGACCCTCTCTATTGTGTTGCTAAGGGAACCGGCTTGATTTTGAATCACTTGGATGTCTATAAACGAACTTTGTTGAACAAGCGTTAGAGTATAATTAATTTTATGCCAGAAAAAATGCCATCAGCGCCGGACAATCAACCATCCTTTTCAAAGCAGGTTATTGAGAATGCCGAGAAATTGGTTAATCTGGGGGAGCAGGAGAGAGAAAAAATGACTCAAGATTGGGAGGCGGTTTTAGAAGTGCAGAAAAATTATGATAATGCCGTGGATGATATCGCTAAGATTTTGGAAAGTTTCAAAGGAAATCCGGAGGCCGAAAAGAGAGCCGAGGAATCTATCAAAAAGATTTGGCAACCGGCGGCCAAGGAAGCTTTTAGCGCCTGCTTGGATGCCGAATTTGCTTTTGAGGATAAGTGGGGGCGAGGCGCTCTATCCGCGGATGTGGTAAAAAAATATGTCGGCAAGGAAAAGTTTTTGAGCGCTAAAGCGAGGTCATCTTGGGATAAAGAGGCGGCCAAGCAAGCAAAAGTTCGCGAGGGTATAGAAAAGAGATTCAAAATCCGAGGCCTTAGCGAGTAGCGCTCCTCGTCCGGTGTATAATATTGGTAATGGCCCAACCGGATTATTTAAAGAAGATTTTTTCCGATCTGATTACCGATCAGCGCGTTTCCCACGGTTATATCTTTTTCGGTCATGGAGTTAGTCCGGTGAAATCCGAATCAGCAAGGAAACTGGCCAATTTTTTGGAAAACGGAAAATGGGAATTATCGGATAAAATCCTGCTGGATTGTATGAGTATAGACGCTGGTTTGGATGGGGGAATTGATCTGATGCGCGCCGCTATCGGTTTTTTATGGCAAAAACCGGTCATTTCTTCCCGTCGGACTTTTATTATTGATAACGCTGACGCGTTGACTTTGCCGGCGCAAAACGCGATTTTAAAAATTGCCGAAGAGCCGCCGGCTAGCGCTTTGATTGTTTTAACCATGCGTGATCCCGGGGCACTGCTCCCGGCGGTTCAATCCCGATTCCAGAAAATATTTGTGGCGGACTTAAGCCCCTCAATGAGCGCCGATGCTCTGGAAGAAGCGGTTAAGTTCTTAAAGTTACTGCCGCCGAAAAAGAAAGAATATCTCAAAGAATTAATTGAGCAGTCACAAGAACCGGGAGGGGAAAAGCTGATAGAAAATTTCGTATTCAGTTTGTTCGCCGAGTTAGACAAGGAACCGGTTAAGAATTTCAAAGTTTTGAAAGCATTACTCCATCGTTGGCAGTTGATGAATGAGTTCAATGTGAATAAGCGGCTTCAGCTTGAAGCGGCTTTGCTTGAAATCTAGGGAATAGGCATTAGGGAGTAGGGGTTAGGCGATAAGTTTTGCTATACTGAAATTACTAATCCCTAAATCCTAACAACTAAACCCTAGAGTCATGGACAAAGCTTTTGGAATAATTTTGCTTCTTATCTTCTCCGGTATTTTGTTGTACTTTTTGCCGATAGTTTGCCGATAGCAATCAACTAATAAAAAAACGCCCCGTTGAACGGGGCATTTGCTTTATATTTCATCTTTATCATTCGAGGTCGTATCGGGGAACGATTCGGAAGCAACGCAGAACTCCGGTTTCTTGTCCGGGCGGAGATCCATGAAGCTGGAGCTCTGGAGTTTGCCGCTCGGATAGCGTGATTCAAATTCCAGCTGGATCACGAACGGATAGATAGCGTTCCGCAGTTGTTCGCGCATCGCTTTGCTGAAATTTCCGAACTTGCCGCAATTGAATTCTTTGCCGCTCGCCGGATCAATCTGGCTGATGTTCACGTCCTTCAGCCGATTCGGATCGGTCTCTGACGGATTCCAGCTACGGACAATGAAATCGTCTTCCTGAATCGGCTTCCACTTATAGCAACCACGGATTCTCTGCGGCGCTTTGCCATCCAGGCGGAAGTCGGATTCGAACTGAGCGCTATATAGCACCAGGCCTTCCCACTTCTTTTCCACCACCATCTTCTTGGCTTCTTCTAACGTAGCGCTGACCCACTCAACATCGCCGACGAAGCGGAATTCTTCCTCGTGCCGGCGACGCTCGCTCTTTCGGTTGATCGGACCGCGGTTCTTCGCGAGGCGCTTTGTCTGATACAAGAGTTTTAAGCCAGCGATGTTACATGCGTAGAACCTCACATGATACTCAGTTTTTAGTAGGTATTCACCTTTCCAGAAGATCACGTCAAAAAGACAGAACTTGATGTGGCCGATTTCCTGTTGGGTATCCAAGGCCTTTTGAGTGCCACTCGTAAATATACCCGCGGCTTTTACGCGGATATCTTTGAGAACGCCGTCTCGCTTGGTTTCAAGGATGCCTTCACCGACGAAGCGAGTATTATTCGGAATCGGCAGTTTCTTAAACTCTTCCACGATGTGTGGCAGTTTGTCGGTGATTTCGTTAATGCCATCGGTGTAGATATGGAACTTTCCTTTTACTTTTTCCACGAACAGTTTCCAGCCGTCGCGTTTCCTGGTGATCAGAAGGCGACCTTCTTTTTCCAGCTTCTCAACTTCTTCGGGCTTATACGCTTTCTGCTGAATCGGCTTGGCGAGGACGAATCCTTTACATTCCGACAACGGACGAAAAACGTACTGCTGCGGGTCAACTTTCCTGACCAAGCGCGGCCTCCTTTCAAAATGGGTGTTTTAAAAGAACCCTGAGATATTAACAGATTTTCAAGCATTTGTCTATTCATTTTGCGGTTGGTAACTTCTACTATCTTACGGTCGTGCAATAGTAGAACTTGAACAAGTCGCCCCTCAGGGAAGTTATTTAATTGGAGCTGTTGACGAAGCGAAATAGTTGCGCTATCATACTTTTCAGAACTCCAGTCCGTCCCTACCTCGGCCAAGAGCCAAGCCCAGTGCGTCCTCCGGGACGCATAATGCGCGCCTCGATGTTAATCGAGAAATCTGCCCCTGGCCGCAGGTAAACCCCAGCGCCGCCGTGAACTAGTCACGGCGGCGCATTTTATTAGCTTGGCCTGCGACGTTTTAGAGCAGCTGCCAAACAATAACCCCGCACCTACAGAGGTGAGGAATTTCTCACCTCCAACTAGGTGCGGGGTGCCTTTGATTCTAAATAAATTTCTTGCGATAAAAGCAATAAATTTATAGAATCAAGGCATGACCGATCAACTATTAAAAGACCTGTCCGGCAATCTAAAAATCGTTACTGACGCCATGAAGCTGGATCTTTCCGGCATTCGCACCAATCGGCCGAGTCCGAAGATGGTGGATAGTATCAGAGTTCAGTATATGGAGCAGGAATACACCATTCAACAGTTGGGCTCAATTAGCGTTGTGCCGCCAAGAGAAATTGATATATCACTTTGGGATCCGGCATCCGTACCGGCGGTGGTTAAGGCCATTGAGACTTCCGGGATGGGTCTGACCGCGAATAACGATGGAAACTTGATCCGTATTAATTTACCGGCCCTGACTGACGAGCGGCGTGTTGAGCTAATAAAGTTAGTGAAAGAGCTGACGGAAAAATCCAAAATCCGCGTCCGCGGTATTCGCGACGATATCAATAAAAAAATTGAAGGATTGTTTAAAGAAAAAATGATTACTGAAGATCAGAAATTCAGATCGCGCGAGAAAGTTCAGGACGCGGTGGATAAGGCGAATGGCGAGATGGAAATGGCGCTGGGTGCTAAGATTAAGGAGATATCAGAATAGAAATTAGGGAATAGGATTTAGGCAATAGGGGGATAGAGCACGCATCCATCGCCCTAACCCCTAAAACCTAACCCCTAAAACCTAACCCCATGGACATCCTTTTTGTTCTAATCGGAATTTCAGTGTTGATACTCATTCATGAGGCGGGGCATTTTTTTGCCGCTCGGAAGTTCGGGATCGCGGTGGAGGAGTTTGGATTTGGTTTTCCGCCACGGCTCTTCGCTAAAAAAATCGGAGAGACTTTATATAGTATTAATCTTTTGCCGTTCGGGGGATTCGTTAGATTATTTGGAGAGAATCAGTGGGACGCGGCCGGCGGCGGGGAAGCGCGCCATAGTTTTTTTAAGCAATCGGCCTGGAAGCGATCTTTGGTGATCGTAGCCGGGGTGGCGATGAATTTTTTCTTGGGCTGGATGCTGATGTCGCTGATTTTTATGATCGGCACGCCTCAGGTGGTATTAGTGGCGGAGGTCCTAGCCGATAGTCCGGCGGCCGCGGCGGGAATTCTGGCGCAAGATCAGATTACCGGCTTTGATCAAGCTTCCGATTTTGTCGGCGCGATTAATCAATCACGCGGCAAAGAAATTAATTTTTCTATTTCCCGGAACGGCCAAGAAATTAATATTAAGGCGACTCCTCGTCTTTCCGGTGACGGCGCGTTGGGTGTGGCGGTGGTGGATGCCGGAATTGAGCGACTTTCTATCCCCATCGCTCTCTGGGAGGGGTTGCGGGCCTCGGTTTCTATAGTTGTCGGTATTATTGTCGCCTTCGCTAATTTATTGTGGGGACTGGTCACTCAAGGGCGGCTACTGATCGATTTTGTCGGCCCGATCGGAATTTTCGGCGTGGCCTCGCAGGCCGGCTCTATGGGATTTGTTTATCTGATTCAGTTATTGGCTCTGATTTCGCTGAACTTGGCGGTTTTGAATATTCTGCCCTTTCCGGCGCTGGACGGCGGCCGTTTTCTTTTCATTCTGATTGAAAAAATCAAAGGTTCGCCGCTCAAACCGGAATTTGAGCGCTCCGCTAACGCCGTGGGTTTTTTGCTTCTGCTCTTATTGGTGATTTCAGTTACGATCCGCGACGTCATCCACCTATTTTAACTTGCCTCGTGGCGTAATCGCTTTTCGGGGCTTGCCCCGTGATGGTAATCCCTGCCTGCCGGCAGGCAGGGATTTTACGGGGTTGTTTTTTTTCGACCTAAAATGCTACAATTCCTCTTAGCTTTTTTGAGAGTCGAGCGAATGATCGCTAAGTTTGCCGCCACGGTAATTATTGGTTTCGCGCTTTCCGGTTCTGCCTTTACCGCTGACGTTCCGGAATTTGATAATCCCGCCAAAGGACTGAAATCCCGAGTCGCCGAGTATTATCTGACTGATGAGAATGATCCGACTTTAGAGGTTTTGAGTAGGAGGGTTTCTGAAGTCTTTAATGAAGCAGGAGATCTAGTTTCCAGTACGGAAGAAGATCTGAAGGGTAAGACCGTCAAGATAATCTACAAGCACAATTACAATGCCAAGGGAGAGCCATTGGATCGGCAGGAAGTAGATGGATCGGGCAATGTTTTACGGGAGTGGAAATATGACCGCGCCGCGGATGGTTCTCTGAAAGTCATGGTTACTGTTTCAGTGCGCCTAAAAATTCAAAAGCATCTCTACGTTTTTGATCAGCGGGGCGCCCTGTTGAGTGTTACCGCGGTGGACGTAGATAAGAAAGAAAAAGACCCGCCGGCGGTAAAAAATATTTACGGGCCGGATGGTAAGTTGACCGAGCAGGTTCAGATGGCCGGCGCCAAAGTTAGGCGGCAGGTGAAGTTTGAATATTCAGAGAACGGTAAATTGCAGAAGCGGGTTGAGTATCAGGGTTCTAACGGCAACCTCGCGATTGAAGAAAGCTACAACTCGGCCGGTGATACGGATGTTGTGGAAGTTTACGATCATTATGGATCGGAAGTGATGGAGCGGACCGACCATGAATATAAGTATGATGATTCCGGTAGGATCACCGAAGATTCTTGGGGTCACCAGAAAATCGTTGGCTATAAGTTGAAAGCCGAGAGCGGTCGGACTTACTACAAGTATGAGTCTTATAAATAACCCCAAAAGGGTTATTTTCTTTTTCCTATAAACAAGGTATAATCTAAGCAGTTTTTTCCCAGGATAGAGGAGGTCAAGATGAGGATTTTCGTCTTTTCAGTACTGGCTATTTACTGCTCGCTACTTACTACTGTTCGCGTTTTTGCCGATGGAATTGATGATAACCCGGAGGATACTTTCAAGAAGGAGAATACTTCTTGGATTAACCGTACGGAGAATGCCTATCACGAAGATGGAAGTTGGTATGTTTGCAGAAAGTGGAGTTATAAAGATGGCGACACAATTGGGATTGAGTTGTCCGGAGAATATGAATCAAAGGTCGGCTTTACTCACGCCTACGACGAGCAGGGCCGGCCGACAGAAAAAAATGTATTGGGCGCTGACGACAAATTGTTCGCGAAGTATTCCTATTCTTATGACAAGAATGGCGGTCACAGCGTCGTTGTCCATACCTACGACTCGGATCGGAAAGAGGAGCTGATGTCCGTAATTCACTACTACGATGATAAAGGACATTGGACAGTCCGACATACTTTGATGAGCACTGATGTGATTGGGGAGATGAAGAACGAATTTGATAAAGATAGCGGCCTGATGACTAAGTCGGTAGTCTCCTGGGTGTTGGACGGCGAGAAGATGACTGTGACCAGCGAGATCTCCTACTCGTATCACAAGAATGGTCAGCTGAAGGAGAGGAAGGAAGTTTCGCCGACCGGATCTCTCCGAGAGAGGGAAGTTTACGACGATAAGGGCGGTAATCTGGCCCTGGAGTATTATGATGCCAACGGGGATTTCGCGAGGGGCATTGAGCTGGCTCCGACTTATGTGGACAGCGAAGATGGCAAGAGCATGCTCAGGAAAAGTGAAACTTGGAAGGTCATGCAGGGCAAGGAGAAGGAAGTGGTTGATAGTGGTAAGACGGAAGTTGATTATATTGTTGAAAAGTAGAACAACTCAACGAGCAACCGAAAGGTTGCTCGTTTTTATTTTAATCACCGGGTTGCGCCGCTCTTATTTTGCTGTAAACTAGTTTTAGTTGTTTTAGAGGGTAGTTAGATGAAGAGGGTTATCGCCTTTTTGTTCCTTTCCATTCCGGTTTTTGCCCAGGATACGACTTTTACCAAAGAAGATCCGAATTTGACCAGCATAGCGGTAACGATTTATTCCGTTGATAGCCAGGGCGGACTGCGTGAATTATTGGACAGCGTGAAGAAATACAAGAATGGCGATTTACAGCGGCTGTTGGTGGTTGGGGTGGTTTCGCGAGACGATTCTTATGAGCATATCTATGGAGTTGATGGAAAGATTTCGGAGCGCGTTGAACGGGATGAGAACAATGAACCGACGCGGACCTGGCTGTATCATCACAGACCAAATGGCAGTTGGGTAATGGATGGCTATGGTTATGATGAGAACGGCGATAGGGAAGTGGCTCCGATCTACATTGAAAGATGGAGTACCGATGGAAAGATTTTGAGCGCTGAGTGGAAGATGGAGGGTTATAAGACTACGAAAGTTTTTTCCTATGATAAGGATGGCCGTCTGGAAAAAATGGAGGAGACTCCCGAGGGCGCGAGCAAGCCGATTTCTTGGGAAGTCTATAAATATAATGATGCCGGAAAGTTAGCGACCAAAGAGGTTTACACCGGCGAAATACTGAAAGAGACGACCAGTTACGGCGACCGGGGCGATAAGATGGAAGTGGTTCGCCACGACGGAAAGGGCGTTGCCTACACCAAGAGCGTTTTCACTTATGTCTATAAAGATTTTGGAGGGGGAGAGCGAAAAGCCGAAGAGCTTTCTACCTCCTACAATCTGAAAAAGGGCGAGTGGGTGAAGGGTTCGGTATTGAAGGTCGCGTTTGACTACAAGTACAAAGAAAAGAAAAAGTAGACTTTACGAATAGAAACCAAAAGCCCCGCCAAAAGGCGGGCTTTTATTTTTGTGGGAAATTTGTTAATATCCTGTCAGATTCTTTGAAAGGAAAGTGTATGAGATCCAACCTTTCGCTCGCCATGCTTTGCTGGCTCGCGTTGGGCGCTTATGCTTTCGGTCAGGAAAAAGAATATTTTCAGAAGGTGCCGTCCGGTATCAAATCGGTGCAGGAAAAGATCTTCCTAGAATTCCCGCAGCCGGAATTTTTCGTTCAGCCACCGATCGTTAATAAAAAGATTTATAGCCGGCGTGGCGACTTGCTGGAAGAGCAGTCCTTTTGCGGCCTCAAGTTCATTCCCACGCGTAGCTTTGAATATGATTACGACCCGGCGACTGACCGCCCTAAGGAATTCCGATCTTTTTATGGCAACGGCGCGCATAATTTTCTGATCCGCTTTGCCTACAATGGCGACGGTTCCGGTACCCGTACTCTCATCGATCAGAACCAGGACGGAACGCTCTGGGAGTTTGATAGCGAGGTTTGGCATTTTGACGACAAAGGCCGTATCAAGAAAGGCACGGTTTACATCGCCGACTATCGTCTGACGATTACCTACCGGTATCACGAGCTTGCTTTTGAGTCCCGCAACAAGTGGGGCGACGGCAAAGTGGCGGAGATCTGCCAAAATCATCATGACAACAACGGCGAGTGTTATAGCTCTACCGTTGTTGTATTCTCTTACGACGCCAATAACAATCTGGAGGAGATTCGCTACTCCGACAAAGACCACCTGCATCTCATCGCGAGTTACAACGTCAGGGGCGATCTGGTGGAGGAAAGATGCTACGACAAGGAGGGGAGTTTTACCCAGCGATACTGCCACACCAATAAATACGAAAGGATTCACGGTTTTGAAGTGAAGACAGAGGTGCTGAAAGAAAGTTTTTATGACTATGAACACACCGACGGGCCCCCAGAACAGCCATTTACGGTTCTTAAATACACATACGAGTATGAGTTCTGGGAAGAGGACCGGAATAAGACTCCGGACCCGAAACCCGAAGGGAAATAACCGCTCTTGTAAAAGGGCGGTTTTTATTTTATAATCTGTTTCGGCTTGTCTCTTACATAATTTTTGTGAGAGATTCATTGAAAAGGAGGTTGCATGCGTATTATCTTTTCCGTTTTTTCATTTTGCTTTGTTGTCATGCTTCATGTCGTAGCCCAGGATCTGTCCGAGTTTGAAAACAAACGGGGTACGGCCACGGTGAAGATGGAATGCTATGTGCAGGATTTTGCCGGAGGCGAAGAGGAAGAACATCTGGAATTTGATCATACAAGTTATTTCGACGTGAATGGAGAGATTGGTAGCAAAATTTCCAAATTGGGCGTGTACACCATGGAAATGAGGTATACCCACGAATTTGATAAGGACGGGCGAGTGACCAAGCGCACCAAGAAAGAAACTTGGACTGCCGGGAAAGGTCCCACGCACACTCGCGCTACGCTTGTCTGGGAATATACCTATGACGACACCGGAGCGGCCGCCGTGGTTTGCAAAGAGGTTGAGGAGAAAAAAGAAGAAGATCCAGATGATCCGAATCCGGTAAAAGAACTACTCATCTCCGAAATTTGGAAACTGGATTCCGCTGGGAGAGTTCTGAAGTACGCCCATCTTTTGGACGATAAGGAAAATTTTCGGGTGGAGTACGAACGTGACAAGGACGGGAAGCTTCTCACCCAGACATGGGCATCAGGGGAGCTTTGGCACCGCAGGGAAACTTTCACTTATCGCGACGATGGCACCCTTGAAGAGTCTGATGAGCGTACCCTCGGTACCAAGTCGCGCACCAAGAAGCAGTATGATTCTGTCGGCCTCGAGATGAGTGGTCAGATTGTGGACGGGGACGGCAAGACCACTCGCCAATGGACCGTTGATAGGAAAACCAACAGTGAATTTGGCGGTAGCTACGAAAAAGAAACCATCTACAAAATTTACGGCGAGGACCCCGAAAAGATTGAAATGCAGGTCCGCTATGTAGTCACAAGGACTACCGGTAAGTAAATCCCAAGCCGCCCTTTAACTAGGGCGGTTTTTTTGTTAAGATTTTTGGATAATGCGTCAGTCTGAATTATTCACCAAAACTTCCAAATTGCCGCCGAAAGACGAAGAGGCGGTCAACGCTAAACTGCTCACGCGGGGCGGGTTTGTGCAGAAAATGTCCGCCGGGGTCTATTCCTACTTACCGCTTGGCTATCGGGTATTGAGTAAAATCAATCAGATCATCCGCGAAGAGATGAACGCCATCGGCGGGCAGGAGATGCTGATGCAGGCGCTGGTCGCCAAAGAATATTGGGAAAAATCCAAGCGCTGGCACACCGACGTCGCCTATGAATTCAAATCTCCATTCGGCGAAGACATTGGTTTGGGTTGGACGCACGAAGAAGTAATCACTTCTATCGCCAGCCATTTCATTAATTCTTATAAAGATCTGCCATTGGCGGCTTATCAGATCCAGACTAAATTCCGCGCCGAGCCGAGGGCGAAGAGCGGCATCCTGCGAGGCCGGGAGTTTTCTATGAAAGATCTCTATAGCTTCCATACTTCCGTGGAAGACCTAAATGTTTATTATGAAAAAGTAATTAAGGCCTATCACAAAATTTTCAAACGAGTTGGCTTGAAAGCGAAATTAACCGAAGCTTCCGGCGGCGCTTTTACCAAAGACTACACTCACGAATTCCAGGTTCCGACTCCGGTAGGGGAGGACACGATTGTTTATTGCGTCAGTTGTGATTATTGCCAAAATAAAGAAATTGCCCTGGTTCGTGGTGGGAATCTTTGCCCGAAATGTAATGGAGAGGTCAAAGAAGAAAAAGCGATTGAAGTCGGAAATGTTTTCCGGCTCGGAACAAGATTTTCCGAAGCCTTTGATTTGAAGTTCACCAATGATAAAGGGGAGAAGTTACCAGTAGTGATGGGCTCGTATGGTATCGGACCGACTCGGGTGATGGGTACTATCGTGGAAGTTTACAACGACGCCAACGGAATTATCTGGCCGGAAGCCGTCTCACCATTCAAGGTTCATTTGCTTGGCATCAACAAATCTGCCGACTCTATTTATAAGCAGCTAGTGAAAAGTTTACCCGCCTCTGGCGGGACGGGAGTGGAGGTGCTCTACGACGATCGCGATACTTCCGCCGGAGCCAAGTTCGCCGATGCCGATTTGCTGGGCATTACCTGGCGCGCCGTAGTCAGCCCCAAAACCGGAGATAAGATTGAACTTAAACGCCGTGATTCCGATAAGGTGAAGCTTGTCAGCGTTAAGGATTTGCTAAAGTTCTAAGAATTTTTGGTACCCTCGGGCGGTTACTTTCGAGAAACAGAATAATCCGGCTCCCGCGGCCGGATTTTCTTCGCCCTCGCTCCCAGCGTCCGCCTTTGGCGGAACTAATCCGCCGGAGCTCCGGGATGTTCCCGACAAGCAACCCGCCCTACGACCAAAAATAAGCTCATTTCCGTAAGTTCAACAAGTAGGTGCAACACTTTGAGATAATCAAAGTGTACGAAATTAGAATCCTTAAGTGTTGCACTTCAATGTTGAATCTGGCCTACGAGCCCTTGACAAGAATAGAGTTTGTATGCTATACTGGCGAAAGCATAGTTGGACAAAAACCATCAATTTCCAGTCAGCCTGACAGGTTGACGGTTGATGCGTTTTTCTTCAAACCCCAGCTCAGGAGATTTTATGATCCAAATTTGCCTTGGTCGTGAGTGTCTCGATATCTTGATGGCAAGGCGGCACCTTCTGCCAGAGGGGCTGCGTGGCCATGTCAAGTTCGTCTTCCCTGAAATTTCGTGGGAAGAGTACCCCGAGCTCGGACAAGGCCTCCGCTTCCAGAGCTTCTGCTGGGACGGAGACC
>JBBTRE010000055.1:0-19656 GCA_038065375.1 Patescibacteria group bacterium
CGGTAGATACGATCAATCATTCCGGCGCCGGTTCCACCACCTTCTCGGGAGCGGTAATTGTCTCCGGCCAGTTAAACGCCGCCGATCTCTATGTCTCCAATACCGGCACCACCTCCTTTGAAGGAGGTATCAACGTCAAAGCCATTGGAGGAATCACCTCCAATTCCGGTTTGAATATCGTCTCCGGTTCCGTCCTGCTTCCTTCCGGATCAGTCCAGGATTCCGCCGTCGTTGACGCTCTCACCATTTCCGGAGGAACAATCAACAACACCACCATCGGCGTCACTGCTTCCTCCACCGGCAACTTCACCACTCTGATTTCCGACATCTTCAACCAGACCGATAACTCTACCTCCACCTTCGCCGGAGGAATCACCGTCAACAATCTCGGTATCCAATCTCTCTTCTCCACCTCCACCACTTTGAATATCGGCTCCCGAGATCAGATCTCTTCCTTGGTTGGTTCCCAAATTATCCAACAAGCTAATCTGATCCTTATTGGCACCTCCACTCAGCTAGAAGACGCTCCAAATCTTTTGACGGTTGAAGCCACCTCCACCAACTCCAATGTCCTGACCCTAAGAGCCGCCGGCTCCATCCATGATTTCTCCGGCAATCTCTTCCAAATCCAGGATTCCGCCACCACCTCGCTCTTTGTGGTGAATTCTTCCGGCGGTGTCGGTATCCTCTCCAGCTCTTCACCTTCCGTCGGTTTCACTGTCGGCGCCACCACCACCATCCTCGGAAAAGATGTCTACGCCTATGGACAAATTACCGCTCCGAACTTTGTTTCCACCTCTACCGTGAACAATTCCGGTATCGGTACCTCCACCCCCGGAGCGACTCTCGGTGTCGGCGGCTTCCTGGTTGTGAAAGGCAACGCCAACATTGAAGGCACCAGTACGGTTGGTTCCATTAACGCCACCACCACTGTCTACATCGCTACTTCTTCTCCGACCATCAACAGCAATTTGGTTGTCGGTGGTGGCGCGTACATCGGAGGAGGATTCTCGGTTGGTGAAACCCCGACCACGACTTCCGGCCATCTCACTGCCACCCTTTTGCACTCCGCGACCCAGATCGTGGCCGAAGGATTGCAGGGCTGCTCGGGAGACATCGAAACGGACGCCGCCGGTGTCTTCAAATGCGGAACCGATCAGACGGGCGGATCGGCGGCAGGTTTGGATACTCAAGTTCAGTTCAATAATGGAGCATCTTTTGGAGCAAATTCAGGGTTGATCTACAGTTCAACTAACCTTGGGATTGGCGGGGATTTGAATATAAGTGGATCCGATTTAAGTATTGGAAATGGTATTACTGCTACCTCCACTCTCTCCGGCGGTTACGGCAAGCTGGGCTTTGGATCCACTTCTCCATACGGACAATTTAATATTGAATCGGTACAAGGCGTAGTTGGATCCAGTACCCCGGTTTTTGTAATCGCCGATACTGGTTCCAGTACTCCGTTCATATATGTAAGCGGCATTAACGGTTACGTTGGTTATGGAACTGATTCTCCGTTTGCCGCGGTTTCTATTGAACTTGGCGGACGTCCGGAATTGAACGGCGTTCTTAATCAAAATGGTTTTGTAGTTGCCTCTAATGGAACCGCTACTCCCAGCTTGGTAGTAAGCAACAATAATGGGGCGGTCGGGGTCTCCACCGCTACGCCGGGGGCGACATTCGCGGTTGGTGGTTTTGGAGTATTTAAAGGCAATTTGAATATTGAGGCGACTTCAACGGCTGGGGCGTTCAATGCCACAAATACAATTAGTGTTGCGACTTCTTCTCCGGCCGCTTCGGCCTTGTCGGTACTCGGGCATACCATCTTAGGAGGCAATCTGGCGGTTACTGGTTCAACCTTCAAGCTTGATGGTTTCACTAGCTGCGCTGGTCTTGGTAATGGCGGTAAGTTAACAACTGACGCTGATGGGGCAGTAACTTGCGCGATTGATGTATCCGGTGGCGCGGCCGCTCCCGCTGGCAGTGATCTAGATGTGCAGTTCAATGATGGTGGCGCCACTGCCGGATACTCCAACTTGACCTTTAGTAAATCTTCTCAACTATTGGGAGTGCAGGGTGGTATTAATCTGGGCAGTCAGGGTGTTCAGGGAGTTATTAATATCGGCAACGGGGTTTCCGGAGCGGCTACTTCAACTATCAGTGGTCAATATGGAAAGTTGGGTTTTGCCACCACTGCCCCATACGCACAGGTAGCGATTGAATACGATCAGAATATCGTTGGTTCAACAACGCCAGTGTTTGTCATTGGGGACAGTGGCAGTTCTTCTCCGATTTTTGAGGTTAGCTACGGCGGCACAAGCACTTTCGGTGGAGACGCGGTGTTCCGCGGCGTGATTACTGCTGACGCCAAGGCAACCGGCTTCGGTTTGACCCTCCGCGCTTCTGGATCCGGATTAGGAGCAACCTCCACAGGGAGCATTTACTTCCAAGATTCCGGCGGCACGACTCGAGGACGATTCCAGACTGAAGTCCGGGATAACGGCGATGGCGCTGACGGCGCTATAACAGTAGCCGCAGAAGGATCGGATACAGAATTTGATTGTACTCAAGAGGACATTGATGACGGTTCTACCGCAACCGGCCCGACTTGTTACGCTGTCGATCTAGGAAGGGGGGCAATAGCTGAAGAATCTGTGGAGGCAAAATCAGGGCAACTTTCCATATTGGTCGCCACTACTGCTACCGGTTGGTTACTGCCGGGAGATGAGATTATGATTATCCAAATGGAGTCAGCCGCTACCAGCACCGGCAACTCGTCGGGAGTGTTAACGAATGCTTCCAGTACCTCGATGGGTACGACTGGCTACTATGAATTCAAGATTGTTGATGAAATAATCTCTGGTGAAATTATTGTTCGTACAAACCTTGAACATACTTACTACGATGATGATTTGCGAAACAACGCTCAAGTTATCCGCGTACCAAACTGGAGTACCGTTACGGTTAGTGATGGCGCCCTTATGACAGTATCCGGGTATAGTACTAGTACTTATACGGGGGGTCTTGCTGGCGGCGATGGAGCTGGCGGTATTTTGGTATTCCGGGCTTCTGATACGGTCACTTTGAACGCTCAAAAATCTATTGATGTGAGCGGCAAGGGATATACAGGAGGCACAGCAAGCACGACTGGAAATCAAGATGGCGCTGGCGGACCAGGAGGGGCAATCAATGCCGTTTCTATCGTGAGAGGTACAGATGGTACAAACGGCAATAATGGTAAAGGCCCGGGCGGTGGCGGTGCCGGTGGTTCCGGTAAAGGAGGGTCGCCCGGTGGAAATGACCTAGCGATAGCTACCGAAGGTGGTACTGGCGGTGGCGGTGGAGGATCTGGTTCTCCGGGGGCCGGAGGTATTTATGCCGCCAACTCTATGAATGTTCCATCTGCAGGTGGCGCCTCTGGCGGTTTTGGCGGCAACGTCGCTTCCTTATCTACATCTGCCGGTGGAAGCGGCGGTCTTACGGGTTCGTCCGCTCAACAAGCGACAAGTACCCAATTTATGCCAACAGATCTTTCCAGAATAAGTATAGGCAGTGGTGGCGGTGCCGGAGGAGGAGGTGGTGGTGCCGGAGGAGGTTCTGGATCCGACGGCGTCGGTGGTACTGGTGGCGATGGTGGTACTGGTGGTGCCGGAGGTTCAGGTGCCGGATCTGTTATGATATTCGCCAATGCTTTAATCGTGGATTCGTCCGCTGATAACGCGATTATTGCCAACGGCGCTATGGGAGGGGACGCCGGAGCTGGCACTGCCGGCACGGCGGGTAGCGCGACCACTGATGCTTCCGGTGGTGGTGGTGGGGGTGGTTCGGGAGCGCCGGGGGGAAGCGGTTCCGGCGGTGCTGTTTGGATTAAAGTTGGAACATTAACATTTGCTGGCGGCCCGCCGAGTGAGCCGTGGTTAGCGGCAACGTCAACAGGCGCTCAAGGGGCCAGCGGTGGTGCGGGAGGGGCGGGAGGCAATGGGACGGATGATGGCGGTGGTGGTGGAGGAGGCGGTGGTTGCCCGGGCGGTACGGGCGGTACGGGTAATACTACCGCTGTTAGTGGAGATGACGGTGGGAATTATTGTGCTGGGCCAACCAGTGGCGGAAATCCCGGCAGCTCCGGATTTATCCGTCTCGATTACGACTCTCTGAATAGCCCACATCGCGGCCTTATCGCTCCTGGACCGGTGCATCTTTCAACTAACGATTTTGGTGAATTCCATGCTGGTTCATTTAACACAATCGCGGCTGACATCGCGGAAAGATTCCCGGTCTTAGATAGCTCCATAGAGCCGGGAGATATAGTTTCCATTTAGGGAAGAATAGCGACAAATAATGATACCTTGCGAGCTTCGGCTTATCTTGAAAAGGCGTCCCGTCCATATGATTCGGGCGCGGTCGGCGTGGTTTCAACCGAGCCGGGTATTGAACTAGGAAAAGAGGAATTCAAGAACCAACCGACTCGTCCCGTGGGTATCGGTGGGCGTGTCCCGGTTAAAGCAACGAACGAAAATGGAGCCATTAAGCCAGGAGATTACCTTACGACTTCCAGTTTGCCTGGATACGCGATGAAGGCGACGCGTTCCGGCACTATAATCGGTCGGGCATTGGATTACTTTGACGCGCGACAGGGTACGGTGATGATCTTCTTGGATGTGCATTATCGCTCAATGGGTTGGCGGACGGAAGTTAATGATACTTTTGATGGCGAATTGCAGGGTATTGGATCATCAACTCCGAATACATTCGTGATTGATCAGAAAGGTACCGGCGATCTCTTACAGCTTCAGAAAGACGGCATTGACCGCCTGTTGGTTAACAGTGATGGCGCCGTGCAGATTTTGGCTGAACCGCGTGATGAGCAACCGGAAAATAGATTATTCGTGATTAAGTCTAAGGATGCCGAGATATTTTCTATCAACATCAGAGGAGACGTTGGGATTAAGGGCGCGATTGTGGTAGAAAAGAATTCTTTTGCCGGTTCGATAGTGACAAATGAAGCTGGGGCGGCGGAAGTCAACTTTGACTACCATCTGGGAACCGGGAAACCGAGTGTGCAATTGACTGCCGAAGGTGAAGAATTTGCTCTAGCGCAAATCGCCCAGTTCTTTAATGATGAGCTTGGAAATTACACTGGATTTGAGTTGAAAGCGGCCAAATTGAAAGGTGGCGACGTGGCGGCCAGCACCACCGTACACTACTTAGTAGTTGCTAAACCGGATGGGTATGAAACCGCTTCCGCGACCCCTATAAGGGTAATTTCTCCCGAAGAATCAGCCAGCACTACCCCCGAAATTATCGTGGTTGAATCGCCGAATGCGGGGTTGTATCAAGCCGAGTTTCCTGTAATTAGCATAAACGGAAATAATCCGGCCCGAATTGAAGTTGGTGCCACCTACCTAGACCTCGGCGCGATTGTAACCGATGACAAAGATAACAATTTAGGAGTTCAAGTTTCGGGAGCGGAAATAGACACCTCACAAATCGGAACGAGTACGGTTACTTATACAGCTACCGATAACGATGGTAATACAACTACCGCGACCAGGGAAGTGGTAGTTTATGATTCTTCGCCACCTGAACCAGTTCCTGAACCAGCGCCGGAACCTGAGCCAGAGGCCATTTCAGCCCCAAGTCCCGTCCCAGAACCTACTCCAGAGCCGGATCCTGTACCTGAACCAGTTCCTGAACCCGCGCCGGAACCTGAACCGGAGGCCATTCCAGCTTCAAGTCCTGTTCCAGAACCTACTCAAGAACCCGTTCCTGTTTCGGAGCCCGACTTAAGCACGACTACTCCCGCCGAAACGCCACCGCCGATTATAGAGCCGGAACCGATTGTTGCTCCACAGCTCCCACCAGAACCAATACCAGAACCGGAGCCAGCTCCGATTCCAGAGCCCGAACCAGCACCAGCAACCAGCCCCGAGCCTGCTCCTAATCCTGAACCTGTGGTTGTTATATAATGTAGTGGTATGCGTATTTGCATAAATCTTCGCGCCATCTTCGCGCTATTGGGATTTTTTCTTTTAGCGAATGTGGCAGGCGCCCAAGAATTAACTTCGACTAATTTTAAAGTGGCTGATCCGGTAGTTTTTCCGGGCGGTTATTCCACATCGGATACATTTAAGCTGACTAGCGTAATTTCGCAGTTAGTTACCGGAACTAGCAGTACCGGTAGCACTTTCAATATTAATTCCGGATTTTTATTTTTTCCGGCGGTGACTACCCCCTCCTTATCGGCGACCGCGGGAAATGCTGAGGTGGCCTTATCCTGGACGTCGGCTACTGGTGTTCTTGGCTGGACAGTCTCTAGTTATATAGTAGGGCAATCAACAGTTTCCGGCGGCCCTTATACTTATACTGATGTTGGCGCCGTTACCAGTTCCACCAGAACCGGATTAACTAACGGGACCCTTTATTATTTCGTCGTCCGTCCGGCGGACGCTTTTGGTTATGGTATTGGCACTTCTAGTCAAAATTCCGCAACTCCGGTGGCGCCTTCGCCATCTCCGCCACCACCATCACCGTCCCCATCACCCAGCGGCGGAGGCGGAGGAGGAGGCGGCGGGGGAGGAGCTGTTGTTTCCGGCGCGGCAACGGTGATGTTTTCCGGGCGGGCTTATCCCAAAAGTAGCGTGACTCTTTTGAAGGATGCCGCGGTAGCAGCTAGTAGTTTTGCTGGCTCTGATACAGAGTTCGCCTTTTTGTTGAATAACGTTACTCCCGGAACGTACATTTTCAGTCTTTACAGCGAAGATAGCCAAGGAAGACGATCCAGTCTTCAGACTTTTCCGGTGAGTTTAACCGCCGGCGCCACTACTAATGTGACCGGAATTTTTATCGCTCCGACGATTGCCGTGGATAAGAGTGAGGTTAAGAAGGGTGATAATATCGCGATTTTCGGGCAAACAATTCCATCAGCGGAAGTGGTGATTAGCGTTAATTCAGAGCATGAATTATTTGTTAAGACCCCTGCTGATAAAAATGGTATTTATCTTTATAATCTTGATACGGTTGATCTGGAGTATGGCCAGCATTTCACTAAGTCTAAAGCGGCTTCTGCTAATGCCATCAGCGCTTTTAGTAAGAGTGTTGGTTTCGCGGTAGGAACCAAAAATGTCGCGGCGCTGCCGGAAGCAAAAAGTTCTGTAATTAAAGGTGACATGAATGGAGATGGTAAGGTTAACCTAGTTGATTTCTCCGTTGTTGCTTATTGGTGGAATCGAGTTCTAACGGCCACGGCAAAGGTTAATGTTGATGACAAGCTTTATCCGGACGGGAAGATAACTTTGCGCGATTTTAGTATTCTAGCCTATTACTGGACAGGATAGAATCAGAAAATAGAAAGTAGAAAATAGAAAATAGAATGAGAGAAGTAGAAAATAGAATTAAGAAAATAGAATGGGAGAATCAGAAAGTAGAAAATAGAATAGGAAAGATCGGAAACGGAATTAGGAAAGTAGAAATTAGAATTAATATAAAAATGGCAACAAAATCATTCAAAGATCTGATAGTCTGGCAAAAAGCCCGCGATTTAGCTGTGACTATTTACAAATTAACCGATGAATTCCCCAAGTCAGAAATATACGGACTAACCAGTCAGATGCGTCGAGCTGTTATTTCAATATCTTCAAACATTGCCGAGAGTTATCATCGTTTTCACAGCAAAGAGAAAAGACAATTTTTAGCTATAGCTTTTGGCTCCGGTTCGGAGCTAGAAAGTCAGATAGAAATATCAAAAGTTCTATTCCCAACATTAAAGTACGAAATTGCGGAGAATATTCTGAATGAAGTCATGCGAATTTTAAATAATTTTCTAAAATGATTATAAATTATTCCAGATCCCTTATTCTTTTTTCTAGACTTTTTGTATTTATTCTATTTTCTATTTTCTATTTTCTAGCTTCTATGCCCCTGGCGCAGGCGGCGACATTTGAGTTTGAACCCAGCCGGGCGGAGATGGGAGTTGGTGAGGTATTACGGCTGGAGGTGCGGATGGATAGCCCGGAAAACGTGAACGCAGTGCAGGGGCGGGTTGAGTTTCCGAAAGATATTTTAGAAGTTAAAAGAATCAGCGAGGGCGCATCAATTATTAATTTATGGATCGTTCACCCTAGGGTGACTGATGGGAAGATAGAATTTTCCGGAGCAATTCCCGGCGGCTATCCAGCTTTTGATGGAGTTTTGTTCACAATTGATTTTTTGGCAAAAAAACCCGGTAACGCTAAAATTTCTATTCAAAATGCTCTAGCTTTGTTGAATGACGGCGAGGGAACAGAGGCCTCGCTAATCCGTAGAGAAGCGGTTATTAAGGTAACCAGCGAGCCACAGAATCTTCCCGATCCGGAAGAACCGGATGAAATTCTCCCGGAGATTTTCTCTGTCACATTGATTGATGGCGGCGAGCTGATCGGAGAGGGTAAGTTCGCGGTATTTTCAACACAAGACAAGGGGTCGGGCCTCAGTCACTATGAAGTTTTTGAGGGTAGATCATTTATTTTTAGGCCCGATCCTAAGGAATGGCAAGTCGCCGGTAGTCCTTACTTATTAATGGATCAGGATCAGAAAAGTTGGTTAGCAGTAAAAGCAATTGATAATCAGGGTAACGAACGGGTTGTTTGGATTGCCCCGCCGGGCTACGCTTTACGTCTAATTCTGTTGACAATTCCAAGCATATTTATCTTAGCATTGGTGTTATTATTAAGGATAAGAGCCAAGCATAGCCGAGACACTAACAAACACTAAATGGGGGACACTAAACCAGGAGACACTAAAATGAGAGCGCTACTCTTTGTGTCAATTAGCGTCCTTTTATTTGTGTTTTTTAGTGTCTTACCAGCCGAAGCCGCTACCCTATATCTTTCGCCCGCTACCGGTAGCTATCCAGTTGATCGGAATTTCACGGTGAGCGTGCGGGTCAGTAGCGCGCAATCAATGAACGCGGCGGACGGAAAAATTACTTTTCCAAATGACAAACTACAGGTAGTTTCTATTTCTAAGGTTGGGTCCATCTTTAATCTTTGGGTACAGGAGCCATCATTTTCCAATGGGGGAGCGTCGGGCAATGTCGGTTTTGAGGGGGTAGTTTTGAATCCCGGGTTTACCGGTGATGGAAAAATATTAGATATAGTTTTTCGGGTTCGCGCGGAGGGATCGGGGGTGGTGAATTTCAGCAGTGGTTCAGTTCTGGCCAACGACGGGCAGGGTACCAGTCTCCCGATTGAATTAAAGGGAGGGAATTATTTTTTGCAGAAGGCCACTGCGGCGCCGGAACCAGCCGCGAGTAACGTTCCACTAAAACCATTTGTTTCGTATTATATTAAAAATTCCGATGGAAGTTCGTCGATTTTTAATCACAGTGACAACGCCGTTAAGTGGACCAATAGTACTTATGCCCGACTTGTTTGGCGCTTACCACTGGCCGTTACCGGTGTGGTGGAGTCTCTTGATGATCATCCATCCACTAATATCGGCAGTCAATCAGAAGGACTATTTGACAGTAAAACTTTTAATTTCCTTGAAGAGGGTAAGCATTATTATCACATCCGGTACCTTAGTGGCCAGGGCGCGGGACCGATCCTCCATTTCCCGATATTGATAGATCTGACTCCTCCCGAAAATCTTATATCAACATTTAGCGAAGGAGGAGCTCTCGGTGGTGGCGCATATACTCAATCAAAGTTGGTTTTTTCGGCGACTGACGGACTTTCCGGACTAAATCGTTATGAAGTGAAGGTGGGTGAAGGCGCTTGGGTGAGGGTTGACCCTCTGGCTGATAACTCCGGAGAGTTTTTATTAAGTGGGCAGACCGCCGGCGTAAAGTCGGTGTTAATCCGGGCAATTGATCTGGCAGGCAATACGACAGAGATTAAGACCGGCGTATCTATAGCATTGACGGCCCCGCCGATAATTACCGAATATCCGCGCCACTTGGTTTCTCCCGGGCAGAAGTTGGTCATTAAAGGAACAGCCGGATCAAATGTAGGCATAGAAGTCAGTTTGGTGGCCGGCAAGAATGAGCCAATCATCCTCTCTTCCAAGTCGGATAACAGTGGCAATTGGCAGGTAGAATATTCGGAAGCGTTACCGTCAGGAAGTGTCAAAGTTACTGCTAAGCAAATTTTGGGAACGGGCGCCGAAAGCGCGGACAGCAACCCTGTTTATATCGGCATTAATTCCCTGTTTTGGAAGTTTTTCGTTTGGATTTGGAATGTCGGCGGACTATTGGTAGTCATTCTTACGATCATCACCTTACTGGCTTTGTTAATATATTATTATTGGCATAAAGTAAAAATGTTCCGCAAAAAATTACGCCGTCAGGCGCATGAAGTTGAAGAAACTTTAGCGCACGGAGTGGCAAAAATTAAAAAAGAGTTAGAGCGAGGTGATGCTCGGCAGAAAATATCCCAAGATTTGGGAGAGGTCAAGAAAGAAGTTGACCAAGAATTGAAGGATCTGGATAAACGAATCTAGTAGAAAGTAGTAAGAAGTAAGTAGTAAGGAAAGAAAATCTGCAAGCTGCTTACTACATACTACTGACTACCAACTACTGAAATTAGTTATGCAAATTTCTGGGGGCGGCCGCCTTCATATTGAATTTCCAGAAGTTTTAATTGGCCGTCAACAATTTCGGATTTTAGAATCTTCATCCGTCTGCCGTCTTCTCTGCGCGTCCAAACTCCGGGCTCGGCGCTCAAAGCTCGGACCTTACGCTCAATCATTCCCGGATCATCTTTAGTTAAATCAACTTGGCCGTCTTCGGTGGAGAATTTTTTAGTAAAAGTTGCTTCATCGTCATTCTGGGGTCTGGGTTTAATTTTTCCGGCTACAAAATTAGGCAGGATTTCGGCCAGTAATTTACCGGAAAGGCGCGCCAACCGGTTCTCCAGAGTCTGGTAATCATTTTGTTCAATCAAGAGAGTTCTTTGAGCTAAAACCGGACCATTATCTACTTTTTCGTCTATTAGAAAGAGAGAGGTTCCGGTCTCCGATTCACCGGCTAAGATGGCCGACTGAATAGGGGTGGCGCCCCGATATTTGGGCAAAAGCGACGGGTGAACGCCAATAACGCCCAGTTTCGGCAGATCAATTACATATTTTGGAAGGATTTTAGAATAAGCGGCGACGATGAAGAAATCAAAGTTATTTCCCAGGAAATTCGGAATAGATTCTTTAGTTTCCGGTTGGGCGACGGAGATTTCGTGTTCCTTTGCCAGAATTTTTGTCGGTGGGGCGGTGATGATTTTTTTTCGGCCGACCGGTTTGTCGGGGTTGCAAACAACCACCGATGGAGGAAAGCCGGCAGAGATTAATTCTTCTAACACTATTTTCGCGAATTCAGGGCTGCCAAAAAATGCATATTTTGGCTTAGTAGTATGTAGCATGTAGTAAGTAGTAAGTTAAGAATTACAGATTGGCTGATCTTATGGCCTTCATCAGTCCATTCAGCATTTTACTGATTTCAATGCTGACTAATGTCATTTGGTCGAAAAGACCGGCATCTAGATAATTTAGGTCCCGAGCTATCAATAATTGATTTTGTACTTCACTCAACGAGCCAAGCGCCATAAAGTAAAATTGTAATTTTTCTTTATGTGTTTTTCGAGAAAAACCCTCCGCGATATTACTTGTTATGGAAACAGCAGCCCTTCTTAATTGATTAGTTAAAGAGAAAACTTCGGTTGAAGGAAATTGACCAGTTTTCTTGTAAATATCTAAAACTAATTTGTGTCCCTTTTGCCAAACTATTAGATCGGTAAAGTTTTTTATTTTTTCCATTTTCTTTTCTACTTACTACTGTCTACTCGCTACTAGCTACTTAACAAGTGGAATCCGTTCCACTTGTTTCGCTTTATCAATAAATAGTTTTCCGTTCAGGTGGTCCACTTCATGTTGAAAAACCTTAGCTAAGAGACCCCATGCTTTGATTTTTATCGGGCGTCCCATAGCATCCCATCCTTTCAGGGTTACTTTCGCCGGCCGCTCAACCCGGCCGTAAATTCCAGGGATACTTAAGCATCCTTCATCCAGGGAATTGGTTTCCGCTGAGCTCTGAATGATTTCCGGATTAAAAATTGCATAGAATTTACTTTCCACCCTGGCGATGAAAACTTTCATATCTAATCCAATTTGATTGGCGCTCAAGCCCACACCGCTAGCTTCCTGCATGTCGCGTTTCATCCTTTGGATCAACTCTCGGACTTCCTTTTTGGAATACTTCTTAAAATCAAAAGAGGCGGTTTTAGTCCGCAAGAATTTCTCGTCTTTTTTATTTGCTATAGTAACTATTTTTGTCATCCTTCTTCTTTAAATTTTGGTTTTTCAGGATTTTCATAAAATAAGCTCCTTTATTGCGGACCTCCTTATTTTCCGCCACGGTTTTCGCCAAGCGCAGCATTTCCGATTCCCCGTGTTTCTTCGCTAGTTTGATATAAAGGGACTTATGCTCCCAGTCTTCTAAAATATTAGCAATTTCTAATCCCGTCAACTGGTGTGGCTCATAGGCCCGGCTTTCCGAGGACCGCCTGCTTAATTCTCTTAAATATTCTTTCCTGGAGTCATCAATTGAGCGCATATACTAAGTATAGTAGAATTAACGAGTATACGAAATTACGAAAAATACGAAAGTACGAAAAAATATACAATGAAGATTTCTAAGGGTTTTTTGTCCATTTTTGGCGCCAGCCTATTGGCGATTGCCGTGGTGGGAAGCACGTTTTTGGTCGGTTATCGTTCCGGCCAGCATGATCCTAAGGTAATTACGGTTAAGAACATTACCAACGTTGATGACCCCGATATTAAGGCGGATTTTGGGATCTTTTGGCAGGTATGGGAAAAATTGAAGGAGCAGCACATTGATGGGGCGACCGCTAAGGACAAAGATCTAGTTTATGGCTCTGTTCATGGACTCGTGGGGGCTTTAAAGGATCCGCACACTATCTTTCTGCCCCCATCGGATGCGAAAAAGTTTGAAGAAGACGTCTCCGGTCATTTTGGAGGTATCGGCGCGGAAATTGGAATTCGCGATGAGCAGCTGGTGGTCATCGCTCCGGTTAAAGATTCTCCTGCTGATTTGGCCGGGCTAAAGCCGAAGGACAAGATTATTGAAGTGGATGGGACTTTTGTCTCTAATATGCCGGTGGGAGAAGCGGTGAAATTGATCCGTGGTGAAATCGGCACGAAAGTTGTATTGATGATTTTACGCGTCGGCTGGTCCCAGCCGAAGAAATTTGAGATTATCCGCGACGAAATAAAGACGCCGACTCTGGATTGGGATGTTAAAGAGGGGAACATTCTGCATATCAAACTTTACGCGTTTAATGAAAACGCGCCCAATCTTTTTTATCGGGCGATTATTGACGGATCACTGAAGGGCGCGGATGGAATAGTATTGGATATGCGTAATGATCCAGGTGGTTATTTGGAAGTGGCCGTCAATCTGGCCGGTTGGTTTTTCCCGCGGGGGACGGTAGTGGTGACCGAAGCTTTCCGAGATGGTAACGATCGCGTGTTTCGGACTAGTGGGAATGGAGCGTTGCAAGATGTTCCGGTGGTGGTTTTGATTAATGGCGGATCGGCTTCCGCTTCCGAGATTTTGGCCGGCGCCCTACGGGATTTGAAGCAGTCACCGCTGGTTGGTGAGAAGAGCTTCGGTAAAGGTAGTGTGCAAGAGCTACAATCTCTGAAAGATGGCTCCAGCTTGAAAATCACGGTTGCGAAATGGGTGATGCCCAAGGGATCGGTGATTGATAAGATCGGTTTAGTGCCTGATTACGAAGTTAAGCTTACCGAAGAGGATGCTGAGAAGGATTCCGATCCTCAACTGACTAAAGCATTTGAAGTCCTAAAGAAGATGCTTGTGAAATAATGAAGGTGCTTTTATTGCAGGACGTGAAAAAAATTGGGCGGAGATACGATGTGAAGGAAGTCTCGGACGGATTCGCGAGAAATTTTTTGATTGCTAAGAAACTGGCGGTTCCGGCGGATGAATCAGCGTTGCGGTTGAAAGCAGAGGTAGATCGGAAGGAGCAAGAAGAAAAAGCCGTCGCCGTAGCGGCAGTTGGAAAGCTCAAGGGTGAAATTTTGGAGTTTAAAGTTCGATCCGGAGACAAGGGGGAGGTTTTTGGTTCGGTCACTGAAGCCGATATCAAAAAATCCCTGGAAGCCAAGGGCTACAAGGGATTTTCTGTTGAGCTGGATCAGTCGTTGCGTTTTTTGGGAGACCGCGACGTTGATCTAATTTTCGGAAAAGGAATTAAAGGGAAGGTACGGGTAAGACTACTGCCACACTCTTAACATAGCGGGTGGTGCCATCAAAGCGGATTTTCTTGATGGAGCGGAACTTTACCACGCCTGTTTTCATCGCATAGAGAGTATCGTCGCCGGCCTGCCGCACGTTTTTTCCCGGAACATAATGATGCCCGCGTTGGCGGATGATAATTTCCCCGACTTTCACGGGTTGCTGATCGTTAACTTTAACTCCCAGCCGTTTACTTCGTGATTCTCTTCCTAATTTTGTTGAGCCGCCTGATTTTGTATGTGCCATTGTAGGATATTTTTATTGTTTAAATATTTAAACGTTGCAACGTTGGCTTAAGAGAATCCAGCTATTACAATTGAATACAAATATAGACTATAATTGGAAACATGTCAAACTGGCCTAAGGATAAGACGGAGATAGCTCTATTGATTTTGAGTCTGGTTTTGGCTTTCACGGCGGGAGTAGGAGCGGGCTATTTGATCCGCGGGGAACAGGCAAGAAACCCGATTTTGATTGATAGGGCTGGTGGGCCAGGTAAGTGAAAGTGCGAGTTCGCGCTTTCAGCGCGCGCATGAATTACCGCTCGCACTTCTACTTCCTGGTGTGCCAGGTAAGTGAAAGTGCGAGTTCGCGCTTTCAGCGCGTGCATGAATTACCGCTCGCACTTCTACTTCCTGGTGGGGATAACTAGTATTGACACCCCTTGCCGATTGCCGTAAATTAATAGTCTGTTCTTTAATTGAGACTCGCTTAGCTTCCGGCGGGGAAGCTACAAGATCGCGGATGCCATTAATTGGTGTCGCCTTGAGAGTCTCGATGTCCCGCCATTCAAAAGGGAGGAGTCCGCATATAGTGGGTTGCGTCTAGCGCCCGCCGAAGCGGCTCCAAATAAAGTGAGTCGCCAGATGGGCGGACTCCTCCAAAGCCCCCGACCATCCGGTCGGGGTTTTTCTTTTTAGGAATTTCTGCTATAATATTCCCTAGTTACTTTTCAAGGAGGTTTAGATGTATAAGTTGTTGGTCGTGTGCGCTTTTGCGCTTTCGGTGGTCGGCTGCAATCAGATTTTGGTGCAGGGTGAGACTGTATCCGAGAATCAGGAATGGCTTGATTTTAACGTGACCGAATATGATTATCAGGATTACCATGTGGTTTGGACCTATCATTACAAACAGGGATTACTTGGAATCAGCACTCCACAACCGCTTCGCACAACCCGGCAGGTAATCTATCTGAAAGACGGCAAGATCGCTAAGGCAGAGGACTTAGGTAGTGATCGCAAGGGATGGGTAGCGAAGCTGAAGGATCATGGCGTAAAGTGGAGCGATGGAGTGTTCTGGGCGATTGAACAAAAGCAGGTGATCGTCGGGATGACCTTGGATCAGGTGATGGTCAGTCTCGGCCATCCGCAAGTTTCGCCGCCCTTCAACTATAAAGTAACGCGTAAGCGGAACGAGCTGAAGGCCGACGACAAACTTTATTATCCGATGTACCGTTTTGAGGATGGCTTGTATGTGCATGTGGTAATGAAAAGCGGTGTCGTTGTCGCTCTTGAAGGCGTGCGTCCGGGAGTATTTCAGGAACATGACAGGTGGGGTGTCGGTGACCACCCAGTCAGATAACAAACAACCTCTCCAATCCGGAGGGGTTTTTTCTATCCTAAACGATCATTCTTAATGAAGATGAGGAGCCCATGTAACCAAACCTTAACGGCTCGCCAGAAGGGCATTATAGAGAGAAGATAATTTAATTCCACTAGTCCTTTCAAAATCCAACCGAAAAATCCGGAAATGATTACCGGGCCAATTTTTGCCAGGGCCCATTTGCCGCCAATCGGGATTACATACGGGTAGTTCATCGGCTTATATTCTTCATAGCTACCGCTTCCGGTGATGTCGGCGATAATATTGTTGGCGGCGATACCTCCCTGAATGATGGCCGCCCGAGCGACTCCGGGCATTGGTTTTCCGGTTGCCGGATCGTAGAAGCAGACGATGTCGCCAATGCCGTAGATTTTTCCATAAAGTTTTAGGTTAGGTGATTGCGGGAGACATTCCATTTTACCGGCAACTTCAACGCGTCCGCGTTTCTCTATTTTCAGCGGCAGGGGGGAGATTAGCGATGAGGCCTTTACTCCGCCGGTCCAAATCAGAACATCGCAAGGAACTTCAGAGTTGTTTTTCAATAAAACTTTATCCGGCAATGCCCGGTCAATTACTTCATTGTTAATTAGTTTAATTCCCAGTTCGCGGAGACGTTTCTGAGCTTTGCTGATAATCCGTGGATCAAATCCGGATAGCATAGTTGGGGCGGCTTCCACTATGGAAATTTCCGATTTAAATCCACTCATCTCCTCATTGAGTTCGCCGGTCCATTCTGCCAGTTCCCCGGCGATCTCAACCCCGGCTGATCCGCCGCCGCCTACAATTATTTTTAACTGTTTTTTTCCACCAGCGGCAAGTTCTACTATCCTATCCCTGATTTTCAGAGCATCTACAAAAGTTTTCAGAGGCAGGGAAAATTCTCTTAAACCCGGAATATCAAAATAGTTTACTTCCGATCCGGCGGCCAAAATCAGATAGTCGCATTTCAGATGCGCTCCGTTGGCGAAATGAATATCGCCGCCGATCAGATCCAGTTCTCTGATCTCCGCTTTAATGAAATTGATGCCGGTATTTGGAATGAGTTCCGCAATCTCAAAAGCGACGATATGTTTTAGTCCGACATAGTTGGCTGTTTCTTTTGAGGTGGTGGAAATTTCATAGAGCGTTGGGGTGTAGGTATGATAAGAATTCCGGTCTACTAAGTGAATTTCATATTGACTATCAAGATTACGTCGGCGTAGGCCCTTATTTAAAGCAAAAGCCGCTTTCATACCGCCAAAGCCGGCCCCCAGAATGACAATAGATTTTTTGAGCATAGTGCTAGAGAGTCAATATTAATTATATAATATAGGTATGTTTGAGATCAGGAATAAAAAGCTAAAAACGATTATTTTAAGCGGTTCTCCGAAAGAAAATGGCCGGGAGATCGGTCTTTCTTTGCGGTTAGATATCCAAAAGCTACTCAAGAGAGAAAGAAAATTATTGGATGCTACTAAGAATAGCAACCGCAATCTTTTATCTTTCCTACGCCGTAAATTAACTAAACTGTTTCCCAACTCAATTGCAGAATTGCAGGGTATGGCATCAGGAGCAAAAGTTGATTTCATTGATCTATTTTTGGAAAATTGCCCGGAGCTACTTCACAAAGAGGAAGGCTGTACTTCGGCCGTGGTCAAAAATAAAAAAGATTTCTTTATCATTCATAATGAGGATGAAGTCCGGGTGAGGTCAGCCAGTAGCGTGGCGTTGGTTCGTTATTCCGGAAAGAAAGGAGAGCGTGACGCGTTTCTTTATGGGGGAGAATTGGCCGGTTATGCTTTCGGCTGGGCGAAGGATTGGTTTTACTGCGTGAATCATTTACCGGTTCGGAAACCGGATTTACGGGGAGTCCCGAGATATTTTGTGACTCGCCAGCTGTTGGAACAAGATAGTATTGCCGCCGTCGTGAAATTTCTGAAATCTAGCGATGATGCGTCCGGGTTCCATTACTTAATGGGTGATACCGACGGAGAGGTGGTTTCCGTGGAGAAACGGACTAAAGATATCAGTATCCGGTCGGCGCTACCCACGTATTGTCATAGCAACCACTATATCCATCCGAAGTTCAAAAATCTGGAAACTATTCAAACAAAAAGTAGTCTCTTGCGGCTTTCTCTTGCAAAGGATGCTATTGGCCCTAATACTGACCAGGAAGAAGCTTTGACGATTTGGAGGAACACATTGAGCCGTCCTTTTGATAAGGACGACTACGGTTCCAAAACTTTTGCTACCGTGATTGCCGACCTGAAACAAAAAACTATTTCTATTTATTAAAAAGTTCTATACTAATTAAAGCGCTTTCAAATATGTCCAAAAAAAGAAAGGAGGAAACAAAAATGCTCCGATTATATGAGCCGGCAGAGACCAAGACCTATAAAGATCAGGAAAAGAAAATGAAAATTGATCAGGTTAGGAATCTGCGGGCAATTGACCGCAAAAGCCGTTCGATGAAGTTGAAATTCAATCCGCGTATCAAAAAACTTGACCGAATTTGTGGTGTTCAAGTTTGGTTGGTCAACGGGAGTATGATCCGCGACAATTTTGATGTGGATTTTGTATTTGGTGGGCACGGTTATCGTTATATTTATGTGCCGATCGGAGAAATTTGGGTTGAGAAGCTTTTTGATCAGAAGGATATTAAGCCCACTAAGTGGCATGAATTCACAGAGCGTCATCTGATGGAAAGAGGATTGAGTTATAACGACGCGCATGATTACGCGGCTCGGATGGAGATTGGTATTCGGCGTGGTACGGAGTTTGTTCTACCTATTCTTAATTTTGATCAGACCCGCCCCTCTTCCTGCGGAGCGGCAGCGTTGCGGATGGCGCTGGAATATCTTGGAAAAAAACTTCCCGAGAAAGAACTCATGAAGCTGGCTAATACGGCCGCCGGAAAAAAAGATTCCGGTACTGATCCGGCGGATATAGTGAAGGCCGCGAAAAAGTTAGGATTCAAGGTAATTCACAAAGAACGTTGGACGATCGCGCAAGTTAAGAAAACTCTTGAGCGGGGCTTGCCGATTATTGTGAATTTCCAGGAAACACCGAAGCTAGGCGACGGCCACTACGTCGTCATTATCGGATATACGAAAGATGAATTCATTTTTTCCGACCCGAACAATGGCGATACTTTCTGGAAACAAAAAGTAAAGGATTTTATGAAGCGCTGGTATGAGTTGGAAGACAAGACGAAGCAGGAGGGCATTGTTATCTATAAATAACCGAGCGCATACTCAATGCTCTCGGTTTTTTGTTACGCGTACCAGACATATAGAAAATAAGTGGGATGGTATAATTTATTCAATGAAAACGTTGAAGGATTTAGCCAAGAAAAATCTAACCGGGAAAGTTTGCTTGCTTCGGGTTGATTTTAATGTGGAATCGACTAAAGACGCTCTTCGTTTGGAAGCATCTTTGCCGACAATGAAATGGTTGTTGGCGAAGGGCGCGCGGCTGGTGATTTTGAGTCATCGGGGACGCCCACAGATTAGTAGCAAGTATAAAGTATTAAGTAGTAAGTATTGGGATCCGAAGTTGAGTTTGAGGGGATTCATTCCGTTTTTACGAAAAAATTTACGTGAGCAAGTAATTTTTCTCAACGACATACCGGATAAATTGCCAAAGGGGGGAGTGATTCTGTTGGAAAATCTTCGTTTTTGGCCGGAGGAGGAACGGGATGACGTGAAATTTGCTCGCAGATTGGCGAGTTTGGGAGACTTTTATGTTAATGACGCGTTCGCGGTCTGCCA
>JBBTRE010000056.1:0-25966 GCA_038065375.1 Patescibacteria group bacterium
CATCTGCATTACGAAATGCACAAATTCACGGCTTACGTGAATCCGTTCAAAGTGGAAATTCCACCGGGTAATCCGGTGGACGCGGCGGATCGGTCAGCTTTTGAAGAGGTGGTAGGGAAGTATTCCGGACAGATTTAGTTTACTTTCTGGAAAACGGCCGGTTGAAGAAAATTACCCAGATAAAGTTTAGGAAATAACGGCTGACTACTTGGAAGTAGCCGTTCTTTTTAAATCTCCTCGCTGAAGCTTCCGTTACCAATTTGCCGGTGAATAAAACCTTCCCTACTTTCCGTAGTTGTTTTCCGGTGTGGGCGTCGTCTCCGTAAAACACATAGCTGACATCCAAGCCGCCGATTTTTTCCAACGCCCAACGGTTAGCCGCGAAATTTCCACCCTGGACTACACTGCCCCGGCGCAATAAATAATGGACGATAAAATAAACCGGGTAGGCGATGATCAGGAAGCCATAGAGAGTGAAGAATCTTCCGATCGGCCCGACATCGCGGTATTTATAAACTCCGGCTACTCCGGCCACGCCCGGCCGCGAGAGGTAGCTGATGACGGTTTCAGCCCAATTCGGAGCGAGCCAGTTGTCGGCATCTATGAAGCCGATAATCTCTCCGGTGGAGTAGGCGAATCCGGTTTGGCGGGCGCGGTTGGTGCCGGGCACAGGTTCGCGCAAAACTTTCACTTTTGGATATAGCGAAGCGATCTCAACAGTCCGGTCAAAACTTCCGTTATCCACCACGATAATTTCTTTGACCAATTCTTCGGGCTGGGCTAGGATGTGTTCTATCGTTTTACCGATATAGGCCTCTTCGTTGCGGGCGGGTATAATGAAGGAAATGCTCATAAAATTTTTAGTCGGTTTAAATATCGGGTTGGTAATCCTATCTGCTGTTTTATTCTACCTCCAAATTGGGTTAACCGACAATTTGCTGGTTGTTTGGTTTGATAGTTTGCGGGGAACAAGCTCAATAGGCCGCTCTTCCGAAATCGCGGCTGTTTTGGGCATTGCCTTGTTAATCAACGCAATTAACCTCGGATTGGCGGGCGTTTTCCGGAGCCGAAACCTATTTTTAACGAAGTTATTCCTAGGCGCCACGGTCTTCTTCAACCTCTTGATTTTGATTTATATATCCGTTATAGTATCTATCAATTAGTGTTTGGTCTTAGTTTGACTTCCGTTTTCCCTAGTCGCTAATCCCTAGTCGCTAATCCCTATTTTATGTTCGCGGTAATTGAGACCGGCGGAAAGCAATACAGGGTTGCTCCCGGCCAAAAACTGAAAATTGAGAAATTGGAGATCCCGGCAGGGGATGCTTTGGTTTTTGATAAAGTTTTATTGGTGGCGGATGACGACAATGTGAAAGTCGGCGCGCCGTATGTTGCAGGTGCTTCCGTGGACGCGAAGGTTGTTCGCCAAGCGCATCATAAAACCGTGATTGTTTTCAAATTCAGTTCCAAGAGCCGCTATCGGAAGAAGAAGGGACATCGCCAGAAGTTCACCGAAGTGGAGATCGTCGGAATCAAATAAAACAGGGCGCCATAAGCGCTCTATTTTATTTCTCTGGACTTTTTGAGTTAACCGTGCTAGTATCTAGGCGGTTCTTAATTTTAACTCAACAACGGAAGAGGAGGCCAAGATGGGCATGGAAGAGCCGTCCGTGTGCGGTACCGGTAAGTCGGAAGAGT
Organism: Patescibacteria group bacterium; assembly: GCA_038065375.1. GTDB lineage: Bacteria > Patescibacteriota > Minisyncoccia > UBA6257 > WO2-44-18 > JAUSKF01. Next base: position 1,696 of record JBBTRE010000056.1, read on the forward strand.
CGTCTGTCGCGAAAGTTGAAAGCAAGAAAGGTGGTATCAAGGCGTGGTTGAAGTCTCATGGTTTGGGGTTGTCGATCTCGTTGTCGCTAGTTGTGATAGCCGGTATAGTATCGGTGGTTGTAAGAGAGTCGGCCATCAGGGAGCAGAAAAAGCTGTTCGCCGAGATCGAAGCCGCTCGTCAGAAGCCGGTGGTCCATCTTCAAGATTGGGGTCAGCTGATGAAGTACATTGGTTGCGAGATTGTTGATATCAAACCGAGTTCGGATGGGAATTCGGTGGTCGTGGCTTTCGGTGATTGTGACTACTCCGAACCGGGAGTTGAGCATCTGGACAAGCTCTTCCTTAATTCTGATCTACTTCACAAGGGTAAAGATTTCGCTAATGGCGAACTAGCTCATTGGGCGGCACGGAAATTGGCTTATGAGGCGAAACTGCAACTCATTAATCAAACAAAGCAGCTTCCGATTCTCAGCTTCACCGAGCTTCTCAGCTACGACGGCTGCGATTTTGAAGTTCTGTTGGGTGCGGAGGGGGTTTGCAGAATTATTCGCCCCGGCGCTGAGCCGAAGCTTGTGATGATGGAGGAGAGCATGTGGTCGCCGTGTTATACTTCCGGCGGCTACAAAATAGATTGCGAAAAAATCTTTGCCGCGGCTAAGAAGAAAGCGGAATTAGTTAAGCAGGAAGCGGAGTGGCGGCAGATGCTTGAAGAGACGGCCAGGGAATTAGACAAGAATCGGCCGGTAGAGAAATAAACAAAAAAGCCGAGTACATAATGCACTCGGCTATTTATTTTCTCCGCCGCCGTACGGGCAGAGAATCATCCCGCCAAGGATCAGGAAAATTCCGGCCGCCAATAAATCTTTTCCGGAAGTCGCCGCGTTATTGTTTTGCCAAATTTGCCATCCTCCTGCTATCACAAGCAAGGAACCGATAAATACCATTAATCCGGCGAATCGCCTTTTCTTCATAGTAATTCCTCGTGAGCTGACCTCATTTTATCACAAAAAAATAAGTCCCCACCACCGGTGGGGATATTTTTCTATTTGCAACCTCAGCCACTACCGCAATCCTTTTCTTCGGAGCCATTCTCTTGTCCAGCGAGCGCCGCGGCAGCTGCTGCCGCGGCGGCCATCGCTTCATCTCTCTTTTTATTGTCTTCCGGTGTCAGCTTTCCTTCTTCGGTAGTCAGGTGAAAAGTGTGAAGGAAGAATCCGGAAACCGTTACCACCAGCAGGCCGCTAACCGCCAAGCATGTCCCGGGCCAAAATGGACGACCGAACACAATCATGCAGAGCCCATAGGACATCGCGAGCATTCCGGCTAGGAAAATTGTCATGACAGAAACAGAGATAAAGTTTTTCACGGCCCGATTCCTTAAAGAAGTTCCGGCTAGATTATAGCAGGAACGAATTCTGGTGACAAGCTAAGAACGATTTTGAATCGCGCTGGCCAGCGTTTCTTCATCGGCAAATTCAATTTCACCTCCGGTCGGAATGCCTCGCCCTAAACGGGTTATTTTTTTTACAGTCTCCTTCAGCTCCTGAGCGATTAGGGTGGCGTTGATGTCGCCGTAGGTTGTTGGGTTCATCGCTAAGATCGCCTCTTCGACGTTCTTGATAGTCCGTAGTCGTAGTTTTTGAGCGTTAGTCAGGAATCCGTCTTTTTTTAATTCACCCAGCACTAAATACCGCCCGTCAAATTTTTTGGCTTTTTCTAGCGAGATCAGGTCGGTTTCTTTTTCCACGATCGCTACCAGATCTTTTCGCCGTTGCGGATTGGAGCAGATGGAGCAGAGCCCTTCGGAAAGGTTGGTGGTGAAACAGGATTGGCAGATTGCCAGAACGCTTAAGCCCGCTACCGCGCTGGAGAGATCAGCTACTTCCGCTTTTCCTTGGCTGAAAACATGAAAAGCCAGCCGGGTGGCCTGGCGGGGTCCGATGCCGGGTAACTTCGCGAAGGCGTCCACAAATTTTTTAATAGGATCCGGTAACATTACTATTGATATGGATTTGGATTGCTGTGCACTTTATCTATATTTTTAAAGCTGGCTTTGTCCTGGTCAAAACGCAGATCTACCGATCCAATCGGGCCGTTGCGGTGTTTGGCGATGATTACCTGGGCGATATTTTGTTCGTCGGGAGATGGATTGGTTTTTGTCTTATCTTCCCGATAAAGAAGGAGCACAATGTCGGCGTCCTGCTCAATGGAGCCGGATTCTCGGAGATCGGCTAGACGAGGTACTTTGCTGTCGCGCTGTTCCACGCCACGGGATAACTGGGAAAGGGCCAGAATCGGCACATTCAATTCGCGGCCTAATGCTTTCAAATTACGGGAAATTTCCGTGATCTGATGCACCATATTGTCCGAATGGGTGCGCGGCTGGATCAGCTGTAGATAATCCACTATCAATAAGCTTAGACCATGCTCGGCCTGTAATCGGCGGGCCATGGAGCGCATTTGCAGAATATTCGGCGAAGCGGTGTCGTCAATGAAAATAGGCGCTTTGGATAGCTTATCCAGGGCTTCTTGGATCAGTTGAAAGTCGGTGTTATCCATTTTGTGGCCGGTCCGTAATTTCCACAGTGAGACTTCGGATTCAGCGGAGATCAGACGATCAATGACCTGATCTTTGGACATTTCCAGCGAGAAGATGCCGACCGGTTTATTTTCCCGAATGCCTACATGGCGGGCAATATCCAAGGCCAGAGAAGTTTTACCAAGTGAAGGGCGCGCGCCGAGGATGATCAGATCGGAGTTCCGTAAACCGGAGAGTTTGTTGTCTAATCCGAAGAAACCGGTGCTTAGACCGCCGAGAATTTTTTCACCATTCTGCAATTTTTCCATCCGTTCATAGGCCATTGGCAGTCCTTCTTTGACGTGAATGAATTTTTGCGGAACCGATCTTTGAGAAATAGAAAAGATTTTCTGCTCTATGGCATCCATCGCTTCCTCTAGGTCGCCCTCGGGGTTGAAGGCTTTTTCGGCAATTTCCGCGGAGGCGCGGATCATATCGCGCATAATCTTTTTTTCTTTGACGATCTGCGCGTAGTGAACGATGTTGGAAGCGGTGGTTACCGCGTTCGTTAAATTACTTAAATAGGTCAGGCCACCGAGTTCCTTCAGGGTGCCCCGTTCCTTTAATTCGTTGGCAACCGTAGAAATATCAATCGGTTGATGTTTCTCAAAAAGGTGAAAGATCGCTTCATAAATTTTGGCATTTCCCGGATGATAGAAATCAAAATCGGTCAGAGTATCCGCGATTTGGATGATCGCGGTTTTATCAATCATTAAAGAACCGAGCACGGAATTTTCCGCCTCGATGTTTTGTGGAGGCAATTTCAACTGCGATTTTTTATTGGACATATACGTTAATTTAGGGCTTCTTTAGGACCAAGGGTCCTAAAGGTGTGTCATCTATTAAGTATCCTAACGTTTCTATTTGCTTGCGTAAATCGTCGGCTGGGATAAACTGTTGACCATTTCTTAATAACTCCCGTTTCTTCGCCAAATGACGGATTTTGAATGGGATGTGAGGCATCTTCAGCTCAACCCCAATGGTCTCCAGCAGTTTTACGAGCCAATTTTCCACGGTTTTTCCTTCCGAACGGGTAAGATTCCAGATTTCCGGGTTAATCATGTTCACGGCTGAGAAAATAGCCGCCAGCGCTTCGGGGGTATTGAAGTCATCGGCCATTGCTTGATGAAAAGAGTCCCCGGATTTTTTTAAAAGTTCCGCGATTGAAATTTTGCTTTCGGTTTTTGAGCGCGCCAACCGCAGCTTTCCGATAAATTGTTTCAGGTTGAAAACAGAGTTACGGGATTGTTCAACGATCTTTTCTGAATAATCCATCGGCGAGCGATAGTGGTGAGCGGCAACTAAATAGCGGAAGACTACTGAGGGATATTTATCCAGGAAATCTCTTAGGGTAATAAAATTGCCAACGCTTTTGGACATCTTCGCGCCACTGACCAACAAAAATCCGGAATGCATCCAGATCCGGACCAGCGGTTTTTTTCCGGAAGCCATTTCCTGTTGGGCGATTTCGGCTTCATGGTGGGGGAATTTCAAATCTACCGCTCCGCCATGGATATCGTATTGAGGGCCGAAAAAATATTCCGTGATCGCCGTGTCTTCAATGTGCCATCCGGGGCGGCCGGCGCCGAGAGGGGATTTCCAGGACGGCTCCCCGGGTTTCTTGCCCGCCTCTGGCGGGGTGAATTTCCACAAAGCGAAGTCGCCTTTGTTTCTTTTATTGATACTTTCATCAATTCGGGAGACGGAATCTTCGGCTTGCTCGGTAGTACGATGAGAAAGTTTTCCGTATTCGGGAAATTTAGCAATATCAAAATAATATCCTTCGCCATCTATTTTGTAGGCCGCCCCTTTTTCTATTAAAGTTTGAATTTGCTTGGTGATTTGACGGATGTAGCGGGTAGCGGGAGCGTATTTACTGACAGCGGTTATGCCGAGCGACTTCATGTCCTGTTTATAGGCGCGGGTGTAGAAACCGGCGATCGTGGACGGGTTTTTCTTTTCTTCAGCGGCTCGGGTAATAATTCGGTCATCCACGTCCGTAATATTTTGCAGGTAAAAAACTTTTATTTTTTGAGAGCGCAAATAGCGCGCGATAGTGTCAAAAGCCGCGTAAGTTCTCCCATTGCCGATGTGGGCGTAGTTGTAGACGGTCGGGCCACAGACGAATAATTTTAATTTACCGCCTTCCGGAAGTGGTTTTTTTTCTCCTGACAAAGTATCGTAAATTTGCATCTACTTTTAAACTTTTAAACTTTTAAACATCTTGTTTTATGCTATAGCCAACCGCGGCGTTTAAACACGTAAGCCAAAGTACACATTATTATACCAAGCAAGATGAAGATTGACCAAAAAATAAGATGGTGGTTGCTGAAGTAAGCGCTGATGAAATCCACGGAAACCAGTCCGACGAAGATGGAAAGTGGAATAGCTAAGAAAGCAAAGACCGTGAATCTTTGCATTACCGCGTTAGTTTTCGCGTTCAGCAGTTGACCATTAGTGGTTTCTAGCGCTTCAATGGTGGCTCGATAGTTTTCCACGTGTTGCGTTACTTTGGAATAATCTCCTTCAAGGTCGTCCAGATAAATCCGAACTTCTTCGCCCCAAAATCTCGGACCGACTTCAATCAGGGAATTCAATAAGATTTCCTGCGGAGCGCTGATGACCTGGTAATCCAAAATATCGCGTTTGGCGTAAGAAATTTTTTCCAACAACTGCGCCTCCTTGCCTTTGAAGATTTCTTGGGAAATATCGTGGATGTTGTCTTCAACATGACGAAGCTGCCGCATGGAGAAACTGATGATCGCCTGAATGATGAAATAAGCGCAACGAGCCGTGTCGTTCATCGCCTGGTTTTTAAAGTGCTGGTTGTTGCTGATCGCGCGCATGAAATTATCTATTGGCTCCAGATCTTCATAGTGCACAGTGATCACTTTATTTTTGGTAATCAGGAAATCTACCTCGGCGCGGCGGGAAGTTTTTAAAGCTTTGTCGTAAATCGGCAGATGGTAGGTAAGGAAAAGATATCCCGGGTCGTATTCTACCCTTGATCGGCTGGAGAAATGGAGGAGCTCATCCAGAATAATCGGGTGAAAATTGTGCTGTTTTTTTAAAAAATCAACGTCACTTTTAGTGGGTTTTAGTATATCAATCCAGACTATTTTAGGGGATTTTGTTATCCACATAGCTATACTATAATTATATATTATGAACACACTACGAATGAAGCCTTTGTTTTGGGTTAGCGTTATCTCATTAGTAGCAGTTGGTTTAATTTGCGCCAACTACGCATTTGGTTTTTGGCCGTTTACTTCGCCGAAAGTGAAAATTTCTTGGGCGAACATTGAAAATATCCCGGCCGATTGCGGTAAGGGATATGTTTTGCAATCCATTAATCCTCGCATTTGTGTTTCGTTGTTCACCGGAACAGCAGCGACGCCCGCACCGGCTTCTGGTAATGGTCCGGGTTGCACGGGTAATGCTAATAGTGGACCAGGCGTAACTACCGGAACGGCGATTTGTTCGGTGCTTTGTCCGGTCAACAAAACCGCCAAGATCATTAAATATACAGGCACCGGTAATCCGTTCGTTTCATTTGATCAGGCGCAAGGGAAAAATGTCTGTAATGGCAAACCCACCGTCGGAGCGAGCAGCATTCAGTGCGAGTGCCAATAGTATATAATTAGATTATGAAACTAGTTAAAAAACCTCTGTTTTGGACAAATGTCCTAACGCTGTCAGTTACCGGAGTGATGGTGGCCGGCCTCGCTTTCGGTTGGACTAACCCAAAAGAAACTCCTCCTGATGGATCAGGAGAAGTGAGTGTTACTTCGGATCGGAAAGTTGGCGTTGGCACTTTGATCCCTACTCAAAAATTAGATATCAACGGTTATTTAGTTGGCCGAACCGGTTTTTGTTTGGGCAAGGATGATCTGACGGCGGCTCCAGTTGCCGGACTGACTTCTTTATCCACCGCCACTCTAACCGGCACACATAGCACGACGGATTCTAAGGCACGAGTGTTACCCGCTGGCGTTGTCCATGACATCATCGTGAGCGCCGATTATAGCGCGATTAGCACACTACGCTCTACCAGCGAAAGCAGCGCTGTTACTTTGCGAGACGCGGCGACGGCTAGCGGCCTCACAACCGCCGTCTCAACATCTGGCGGCACCGTCAGCACCACAGCTTATAAAGCTGTCGGCTGCAGAACTACTTGGCCCGCTCCGGGTGTTGGTATTGAAAAAAGCGAAGCAGAGGCGGTTTCTTCATCGGGTATTTCCGGCTTTTCCGTCATTAAAAAACCGATAGCGACTTACGGAACGCCGACCGGCCAATATGTGAATAAGAATCGCTTGGCGAAATTCGTCACCGATACTCCCGGTCAAGAGACGATTGGTAATTCTAATGTTTACGACGACGGTAAAACTGTTTCTGTAACCGGCGATTTCTCAATTTCTGGAACCTGGATTGGCGGAAAGATTCCGTGGTTCTATTTAACAAACATTCCGAAAGTTGATTGTGGAGCCGGCAAGGTTTTACAGGGAATTAATCCTACTGTATGCGCCACAGCAGCCGGCGCCCCCGCGCCCGTTCCGGCGGCTCCCGCGTCCTGCACATCCACGGTGACTTCTTCGTCTATGGGTTTACCAACAGCAATTTGCGGGTTGAGCTGCTCCAGCGCGCATATTACTTCTTATACCGGAGCCGGCACTCCGTTTATGTCAGCAATACCAAACCCGCCTCCATCCACCGGAACCACCTATATCTGCAACGGTAAACCATCACCAGGCACCAGCAGTATCACTTGCTCCTGCTAATATGAAGATTTCACTACCGAAACCGCTGATAGTAACAAATATTCTGGCGCTTACACTCACGGGTCTAGTAATTTCTAGCGTCGCTTTCGGTTGGACTAACCCGACCGGCGCTCCGCCGACCGGAAATGGATCGGTTGCGGTTGACGCATCAGGTAATGTTGGTATTGGAACACTTTCTCCGGCTAGTAAACTTCATTTAGTAGGTAAATTTTTGCTTGCGGATGGCACGCAGGGTTTAGATAAGATTTTGTTTTCAGATGCCAGCGGTCTCGCTTCCTGGAAAACTCCGGCGAAAGGCGCAACCTTTGATCATTTTGATACCTATGGCATCAATGATGACGTTAAAACCTGTACCGACATTTTTAAATCTTTAAACGGCAAATCCGGTCTTGGGTCTACCAGCGCGGCAAAAACTACGGTAGGCGGCCACTCGGCTGTCTATATGGCGACGGACGGCCGCTGGCTCTTTGAAGTGACCTATGGCGATTGCTCTCCGGAAGATAACGGACCTGGAGGATTTGGGCTTATTCCGAGAACTGCTTCCGGCGCGGCGATTCCTGGATATTGGAGCTATAAAGGGTCTTTGTAGCAGTTTTTTAACTTTGACAGCGGATTTTTTATTTCTTATAATATCCCTACATGGATGATGTAAAAATACCCGAAAAAGATGGGGAACTTGATAAGCTAGTTAAAGAAAAAGAAGAATACCTGAACGGCTGGAAACGGGCGAAGGCGGATCTGATTAATTATCAGAAAGATGAGACAAAGCGGGCGCAGGAATTCGTAAAGATTGCCAACGCCTCCATAATTATTGACCTAATACCGGTCTTGGATAGTTTTGATCTGGCTTTATCGATAGCGCAATCTGGTGGTTCTGCTGATCTCACCACGGGAAAAGGAGTGGTGATGATAAAATCCCAGCTGGAAGAAATTTTAAAAAGATATGGAGTGGAGAAGATGGATTCCGGAATCGGCAAACCGCTGGATACTAGGTTGCAGGAAGCGGTCGGCGAAGTAGAGTCCGAGCATCCTCCCGGAACGGTTGCCGAAGAAGTCGGAAGGGGATATTCCCTGAATGGGAAAGTGCTTCGTCCGGCAAAGGTCAAGATAGCAAAGTCCGTTTAAAAGTTTAAAGTTTAAACATAAAAAACAAATGGCAAAAATAATTGGAATTGATTTAGGAACAACTTATTCGGAAATCGCCGTCACGGAAGCGGGCGCGCCGAAGATTTTGGAGAACGCCGAAGGTATGCGCACTACCCCTTCCACTGTCGCCGTTAATAAATCCGGCGAGCGATTGGTTGGGCTATTAGCCAAACGGCAGGCGATTACTAATCCGAAGAATACTATTTTTTCCGTTAAGCGTTTGATTGGCCGGAAATTTTCAGACAAAGAAGTGCAACAAGATAAAGCCTGGCTTCCTTATGATATTCGCGGATCAGCCAATGATGGAGTGGAGGTGAAATTAGGAGATGCCTGGTTGAAGCCGGAAGAAATTTCGGCGATGGTTTTAGCGAAGTTAAAGGCGGACGCGGAAGCCAAGCTGGGTGAAACGGTAGAAGAGGCAATTATCACCGTGCCAGCTTATTTTGACGATAGTCAGCGTCAGGCAACTAAAAATGCCGGTGAGATTGCCGGTTTGAAGGTTCGTCGTATTTTGAATGAGCCGACCGCCGCGGCGCTTGCTTACGGTTTAAACAAACAAAAGAATGAAAAAATCGTAGTCTACGATTTCGGCGGCGGCACATTTGATGTTTCTGTTTTAGAAGTGGGGGATGACACGGTAGAGGTTAAAGCCACCGGAGGCGACACTCATTTAGGCGGCGATGATCTGGATAAACGAGTCATTGAATATCTGGTCAGCGAATATAAAAAACTGGAGGGCGTCGATCTTTCCAAAGACGCCTTAGCTCTTCAGAGATTGAAGGAAGGCGCCGAGCGCGCCAAACATGAGCTTTCTACTTCTTTTGAGACCGAAATTAATTTGCCCTATGTTACTTCCGACGCCGCGGGTCCCCGTCATTTTTTGATGAAATTGAGCCGCACAAAATTGGAAGAGTTAGTCCGCGACCTGATTGATAGGTCTATAACCATTTTGGATAAAACTATCAAGGAAGCCGGATTTGAGATTCCTACTATCAACGAGATTATTCTGGTTGGCGGTCAGACCCGGATGCCGGCCATGCAAGAGGCGGTTAAAAAATATTTTGGTAAGGAGCCGCATAAAAGTTTGAATCCTGATGAAGTGGTGGCTCTTGGCGCCGCGGTTCAGGCGGGAATTCTGCAGGGAGAAGTTAAGGATGTTTTGTTATTGGACGTGACTCCATTGTCACTTGGATTAGAGACTCTCGGCGGAGTTTTCACCAAGTTGATTGAGAAAAACACCACTATCCCTACCGCTAAGTCACAAATTTTTTCCACCGCGGCCGAAAATCAGACTTCCGTGGAAATTCATGTGCTACAGGGAGAGCGGGAGATGGCGGCGGATAACAAAACTCTGGCGAGGTTTATTCTAGATGGAATTCCTCCCGCGCCGCGCGGTATGCCGCAGGTGGAAGTTACTTTTGATATTGATGCTAACGGAATTTTAAGCGCTTCGGCAAAAGATAAGACGACTAACAAAATGCAGAGCATCCGCATTGAAGCGAATACTGCTTTATCTAAGGAAGAAATAGAGAAGTTAAAAAACGAAGCGGCTCAACACGCGACGGAAGACAAGCAAAAGAAAGAACTGGCGGAAGCGAAGAATCAGGCTGACAACTTGGTTTATGTTTCAGAAAAGGCCTTAAAAGATGGCGGAGATAAGGTTCCGGCTGATGTGAAGGAGGCGGTTACGAAAAAAATTGAAGCAGTTAAGGCAGTGAAGGACGGTCAGGACGCGGAAGCGATCAAAAAAGCAGTTAGCGAGCTATCTGCCGAAATTCAAAAGATCGGTCAAGCGATGCAGGGCAATCCTTCGACTGGTTCGGCAGGCTCACCACAAGACAGCTCAGGGCAAGCTCCGCCGGTCAAATAGTGTACACTTCAAATATATAGCAACAATGCAAGATAGCTCTTCGGTCAAAGTGCTTTCTTTAGCGGCTGTAGCAGTCTTCTGCTCAGTCGTTTTTAGCTTCCTTCTTAAGAATTTCACCAATTCCGCTCATTGGGCCGGTTTTTTGGTCGCCGGTTGTGGCGGCTTCCTGGTCCTTGCCATATTAGCTGTTTTGATGCTGGCGCCGAACCGAAAGATTGTTTGGGGCGCTTTATTGCTGTCGGCTGTTGGAATGAGCGTTGGGTTCCTTGGCAGCTTTTCTCTGATATTGTTCGCCGGATCCTTAATCGCTTTTGCTATCTTTTTTTGGTCCTATCAGGGAATCCAGTCCGACTTGAGCGTGGCTTTGAAGATCCGCGTTTGGAGGACGACCCATTCTGCTATCAGCTATGCCTCATCCGGGATCGCGATATTCTCAATTATGGCCTACCTGTCTTTATTTGATTTTTCTGATCAGGCATCACTCAAGAAAACTTTAGAAGTGGCGGTGCGTCCTTTGGAGCCGATTGTCTCGCAATACGTTCCGAATTTTTCCGTCCGCAATTCAATTCTTCAATTAGGCGCAGGATTACTTCCCGAAGATTTGCGATTGGCGCCGCCGGAAGTAAAAAGTCAGCTGATTCAACAGGCGGCGGATAGGTTGTCGGCGTTGTTGGGCAATTACATAAAAATACCGGTCCAAGCCGGTGATAAAATTATTGATATTTTGTATAAAGCGACGCTCGGTAAAATGCTGAATTATTCGCCGGTGATCCGGAGCGGTATTTTAATAGCGGTTGGTTTTCTGATTTTCCTTTTGCTGAAATTCGTTCTTATTTTTGCTAACTGGATCGGGACGGCGTTGGCTTTCGGATTGTTTAAATTTTTGTTAAGCGTGGAATTTTTCCAAATCAAAACCGAAAGCATTGAGAAAGAAACCATAGTCGTTTAAAATTAAGGGATTAAACTAAGAAGAATGAAAGACTACTATAAAATTTTAGGAATTGAAAAAACGGCGAACGAAGAGGAAGTTAAAAAAGCTTACCGGAAATTAGCGCATCAATATCATCCCGACAAGGCCAACGGTAACGCCGAAAAATTCAAAGAAATTAACGAGGCCTATCAGGTTCTTTCAAGCCCGGATAAGCGCTCTCAATATGACCGTTTCGGCCGGGTTTCGGATGGAGCTTCAGGTGGCGCGTCGCCTTTCGGAAACGGATCCGGTGGCTTTGATTTCAGTTTCGGATTTGATCCGTCCAATATGGAAGATTTAGGTAATATGAGCGATATCTTTGAAGCCTTTTTTGAAGGTATGGGCGTCAAAAAACGCAATAATTATCATCGTGGTTCTGATCTGCAGATCATGCAGGAGATTTCTTTGGAGGAGGCCTTCCGGGGTGTGGAAAAATCTTTGAAAACCAAGCTTTATACCAAGTGCGGCGCTTGCGATGGCGTTGGTTACGATAAGAAGGCCGGCACTGCCGAGTGCGCCATCTGTAGTGGTAAGGGAGAAGTTAAGGAAAGTCGGAATACTTTTTTCGGCAGCTTCTCGCAGGTAAAAGCTTGTCCAAAATGCGCCGGTTCCGGTCAGATTCCCAATAAACCCTGCGGGGAATGTAAGAATTCCGGCCGGGTGATGAATGTAAAAGAGATGAAGGTGGAAATTGCCTCCGGCGTGCAGGATGATCAATTGATTAAAATTTCCGGAGCGGGAGAATCCGGTGAGCGAGGCGCGGAGGCGGGCGATCTGTATGTGCGCATCAGAATTGCCCCGCATAAAGTTTTCATCCGGCACGGAGATGATCTGGTAGTAAAGGTTAGCGCGGATCTGGTTCGGGTCATACTCGGAGAAAAAATTGAAGTGCCAACCATCGGCGGCAATCGGTTGCACGTGGAAATTCCTAGGGATTTTAATTTAAAAGATCGTCTCCGGATTTCCGGCGAGGGAATGGCCCGGTTTGGCGGTTATGGCAGGGGAGATTTATATGTGGAGTGGGATATAAAGACTCCCCGCAGAATGAGTTCCAAGGCCAAAAAATTATTGGAAGATCTAAAAGAGGAGCTGGAATAGCGGCGCGTGAGAAACTAAAAAACCCGCGTTAGCGGGTTTTTTAGTTCGGAACCTACTTAGCCACGAGGGGCGCGCGATTCCATCGGTTTTGCCTCATTGACCGTCAAAGCCCGTCCTCCCATATCTTTGCCATTGAACATTTCAATAGCCTTCTGGGCATCTTCGTCAGTGGACATCTCCACAAAGCCGAAGCCGCGAGAACGACCGGTCATCCGATCCATTATCACGTTGGCGGACTCTACGCTACCAGCAGCCTGAAAAATCTCTTTTAAAGATTCATCATTCGCGGTATAAGGCAAATTGCCAACATACAGTTTCTTAGCCATTAATATTAAACATAATTATCATAGGGCGACCACTCGACAGACCTAACTGCGAGAAACCTACGAACTTATCTATCATATTAAAGTGCTTCAAAAAATGCAAGGGTTCGCCGACTACTTGGCGCTCTTAAGCTTATTTAGGATCTTTTTTACCGCTTCAATGCTATCGGAGTCGTGGATGGAGATGGCGACCGCGTTTTTATTAAGTTTCTTCAGAGCTGTCAGTTTTTTCTTCAGTTCTTTCTCGTCCACCACGTCGCTTTTAGTCAAAAAAAGGTGCTCGGACTTTTCCAATAACTCTTTATTGTATTCCCCAAGTTCTTTCCGGATGATTTTATAATCTTTCGCCACATTCGCGGATTCGGCGGAGACTAGATGAAAAATTGTTTGTGTTCTTTCAATATGGCGTAGGAATTTTATCCCTAATCCCTTACCGCCGGAAGCGCCCTCAATCAAACCGGGAATGTCGGCAATGATTAACTCATAGTAGGCGCCCAAGCTTGGCTCCAGGGTGGTAAAAGGGTAGTTAGCCACCTTACTATTCGCGGCCGTCAGTTCATTAATCAAACTGGACTTCCCGGCATTTGGTAAACCAACCAGGCCGATGCTGGCAATTAGTTTCAGCTCCAGCCGGACGTCAAACGCGTCACCCGGCAACCCGGGTTGGAACCGAGTGGGGCTGGTATCGTGGGGGGATCGGAATAGAAAATTGCCTTTTCCGCCCTTACCGCCCTGGGCGATCAGCACTTTCCCCCCATTTTTCGTGATTTCCGTGTGCGCTCCGGTGGTCAGATTATGAATGACGGTCCCGGTCGGAACTTTCAGGGTCAAATTCTGACCATCATGACCGTCAAGATATTGCCCGCGGCCATCGGCGCCATTTTCAGCTTCCACAACCTTCCTAAACCTAAATTGGCGTAGTCCGCCGATATCCGGGATACCCTCAAAAATAATACTGCCGCCATTGCCGCCGCTACCGCCGGCCGGGCCGATAGCCATTTTATTCTTATCAAAAGCCACGGCTCCTTTGCCGCCATGCCCGGCGGCTATTTTTATCGTTACATCATCAATCAACATATCGGTTAGTGTTCGCTAATAATGCTAATTTTATTCAAATAATGCAAATGAAACAGAGTCAACTATTCGCAATATTACCTCTTTCATTAGTATTATTATTCCCGCCGGAGGCGGGCAGGCGCGATTACTCCCTTAAAACAAGGCGGCGATGAAGAATCCGATCATCACCAGAACAATGATCATTTTGATCAGAGAGCCGGCCAGGAAGCCGATCAGCGCTCCCTTGGCGGAATGAATAGCTTCTTGGGATTTACGTCCGGCCGCGAGCTCTCCCAGAAGAGCGCCGAGAAATGGCCCGGCAATAATGCCGATCGGCCCGAGGACAATCAATCCGATCAATAAGCCGATGGAGGAACCGAGAACTCCGAATTTACTGGCGTGATATTTTTTGGCGCCGATCATTGGAGCGGCGAAATCAACTACCAGAGTAAAAGCGGTTAATCCCAGAAAAATCAGAACTGTTTTCAGCGATATAGACGTGAAATCTTTAGCATAGGCATAAATGAAAATCCCTAGCCAAGCCAGCGGAACGCCGGGCAAAAATGGCAAAAAGATTCCGGCCAAGCCGACCAACAGAAGAGCTATCACTACCAGGATTAGAGTTATCTCGCCAAGCATGTCATTATTGTAGCACTAAATTATAGCTTGCGGCGGGTTTTACAAAATAAAGGAAATATGATATTATTACCAAACGTTCAGTCCTATTCGCAATATTACCTCTTTAATTAGAATTATTCGCGATTACTCCAATGACAAAAGAAAAAGAAGCGAAACAACCGCAAAAAGCGGCAAAAAATTATGATCATGGCGATGTTGTCTTACGGTTTGATAAGGTGACTTTCGGTTACGCAGCCCTCAAGCCGCTTCTGGAAAATGCCACTTTTTCTCTTCGGGAGCGCGCGAAGGTAACTTTAATGGGTCAAAACGGCGCCGGTAAGAGCACTTTATTCCGTTTGATTGCCGGGGAGATTGAACCCGAAGAGGGGAAGGTCAATATCCGGACAGGGGCGACGATTGCCCGGGCGATGCAGGCGATTCCTCGCGATCAGCTGGATTTATCCGTGATTGAATATTTTGAAAAAGCTTTCAAAGGGAAAGTTTATGATATAGAACCGAGGGTTAAGAAAATTTTAGCGGTGGTTAATCTGCCGAGCGCTGATTTGAAAAAGAAAGTAGGGGAGTTTTCCGGCGGTCAACAGGCGCGGCTGTTGCTGGCCTTCGCTTTGATTCAAAACCCCGATATTTTGTTGCTGGATGAGCCGACTAATAATCTGGACAAAGAGGGGATTGAGCGGTTAACAAAGTTTCTGGCGGATTATGAAAAGACTTGTATTGTCATTTCTCACGACGCGAAATTTTTGAATTCTTTCACTCACGGAGTTTTATATTTGGATTCTTTTCTTAAGCAGGTAGAGCAGTATGTCGGTGACTACTTTGATGTAGTAATAGAAATTACTCGCCGGATTGAGCGGGAACGTAAAGAGAATGTCCGTTTGGAGCGGGATATCGCTAATCGCAAGGATCAGTTCAATTTCTTCGCCCAAAAAGGCGGCAAGATGCGTGACGTGGCGCGGAAGATGCGCGAGGCGATTGAGGAGTTGGAGTCGCAGTTAGTAGATACCCGGAAGGAGGATAAAACCATCAACCATTTTATGATCCCGGTTCAGACTTTTGAGAACTCCGAATTGCCGGAATGGAAAATTGTGGAGATCAAAGGAGTGTCGGTGATTAAAAATCATAAACCGGTTCAGAAAAAAACCAACATCGTTTTAAAGCGGAAAAATAAATTATTGATTAAGGGGCCGAACGGAATCGGTAAGACTACTTTCTTGGAGCTGTTGGCTAACGGCAAGGCCAAGGGAGCGGAGATTGCCGATGGTGTTAAAATCGGTTATTACAAGCAGGATTTTTTGAATTTGGATTTTGAAAAAACCGTCTATGAGTCTTTGGCGGAGGTGATGCAGGGCGGTAGTGAGGAAACTCTGCGGGCGACGGCCGCCAATTTCTTGCTGACCGACGCGATTTTGAAAAATAAAGTTGGCGCTTTATCCGAAGGTCAGAAAGGATTGCTTTGTTTCGCCAGATTTATTTTACAGCGTCCCGGATTGTTGATCTTAGATGAGCCGACTAACCACATCAACTTCCGGCATCTGCCGGTGATTGCTGAAGCGGTGAGCAAATATGAGGGAGCGCTGATTTTAGTCAGCCACATGAAAGATTTTGCCGAGAAAATTGATTTTGATCACACATTAGATTTAGGGGAGATTTAGTGCTATCTTTAAGCCAGTTTCCTTAATAAGGTATGGCCTAAATGAATCCTTTCGCCGCCGCTATTTTGTATGTAGTGATAGCCCATCAGATTGACGGATTGTTAACTTCTATCTATCTGCACCGGGCAATGACTCATCAGGGCATTAAATTGATTCCGGCGCTCGCTTTTGTGATGAGGGTTTGGCTTTGGATGTTCACTTGGCAGGCAATGAGAAGTTGGGTGGCGGTCCATCGCAAACATCATCGTTTTACCGACGTGGAGGGCGATCCGCACAGCCCGCTATTGATCGGACTTTGGAAACTTTTCTGGACGCATGAAAAGTATTACACCGCGGCGGCTTACGATGAGAAGCTCGTGGAAGAATATTGCTTGGGAATTCCCAAGACAAAAGCTGACGTCATTTTGGAAAACGGGCCATTGGGAGTATCACTCGGCCTGATTTCCACGATAGCGCTGTTTGGTTGGTGTTATGGCTGGTGGGGCCTCCTGATCGGCGCGATTGCTTTTGTGGCCCAGCTTTATCTCTATTTGAGAACGGCCGCGGCCATCAATAGCATCGGCCATACGCGCGGGTATAAAAATTTTGATAACACAGCCTATAACGTTTGGTGGCTCGGATTGTGGGGTGCCGGAGAAGGATGGCACAACAATCATCATGAGGATCAGAATTCACCGAAGCTCGGATTTCTCAAGAGTGAATTTGATCCTTCCTGGGTAGTTATCTGGACATTGATTAAGCTGGGTTTGGCTAAGAAAATGAAGCCGACAATCAACGAAAGAATGGAAAAACAAAAAAACAACCGCCCCATGTAGGGCGGTTTTTCTTGTCCCATACATAATTTATGTGTGGGATTAGTTAATCATTCTCGGATATTCTTCCGCGATCTTTTGAATTTCCGCGTTGCTGTATTCTTTGCGTTCAATCGGAACCCAGACGTTGCTGGAGCGAGAGAGATCAGTCGGGCAGATAGACATCATCCAGCCGAAATGCTTGGAAAGCTTTTTGGTTTCCGGATTTTCTCTGGTGTAGTGCAGGATTTGGCAGTTGTGAATTTTATCCTGCGGCCGGGGCGAGGCTTCCAGGGCCTGATAATCGCGGTGTGACATTTTTTCCATCCGTACCCGGGCCGCCCACATTACTTCTCCGTGGCAAACCACGATGACCTTATCTTCGCCGTCACATTCACGCGCTAGGGTATTTATAAAGCGGTCCCACCTCAAGCAGACTGCCGACATGGATTCTCCGCCCGGCGGCCGCCAGAAGAATCCGTCGCGTTTGCGTTGATCCATCGCTTCTTTAAAAGTCGTGCTTTTATCTTCTTCGGAAACTACGTCCAGTTTTCCCCAATCACGTTCCCGGAGATAAAATTCCATCCTCCATTTGGCAAACGGTAATTTCAGAAGCGCGGCGGTTTCTAGAGCTCGGGAATATTCGGAAACATAGTACCGGTAGAAGCTATCGCCGAGATGCGCCAGGATGTAGTCCCCGGCCATATCTGCTTGCTTACGTCCTTTGTCAGTCAGCCGGAAAGTTGAGTTATGTCGCCCCCGGAATTCTTTCGTGAATAAACTATGGTCGCCTTTCTTGGACTTCTTTTTGGCGATATTTTGTTCGGATTCTCCATGTCGCACCAAAAGTATATCGCGCGGCATCGCCATTTTTTGGTTCTCTAATGAACTGCCCCCATTATAACGAAAATTATTATACAAAAAAACCGGGGTTAGCCCGGTTTTGTTTTTAATTGTTTCGCGTCCACCTTCATATCTTCCAGCACTCGTAGTACCGCCGCGTAGGCCTCGGTTACCCGAGAGGATTTTTGTTCAATCGTTTCGCCGCCATCCTGATAACGTTGGCGATGTTCTTTGGTGAGCGATTCGCCTCCATACAATGCCGGGTGGGGGATTTCCGCCACCTTCGCTTCCGGTTTCATTTTCCAGAGACGCAGGAGAATTTCCATCGGGATTCCATAGCGTTTGGTAATCAGATCCGGCGCCATTGCTTTGGCGTGCTTCCATTTCATTCCCATAAAACCGCTTCGGGCGTCAGTGATTTTCCAACCGGTGATTTCTCGGACCAGTCCGACGAAAATCCGGTTCAACAGCATACGATCCAGCGGAGTATCTACTTGCTCGGATTTTTTGTGGAAGCGGGAAGCGATTACCAGATCGGCGCCCGCTTTGAGCTTGTAAAGCATGGCCCATAAATGTATTGGATTGTGCTGGCCGTCGCCGTCGAGCTTTACTAAGAAATCAAATTTCTCATCACAGCAAGAAAGGGCTTCTAGGCCTTTCTTGGTAATAGAGCCAACTCCTTCATTGATAGCCCAAGAATCAGCGTTTAATTTAATATTGGATCCCTCTTGGTTGATGAGACCTAAGATATATTGGAGTACCTTATCGGTGTCGTCAGTTGAGCCGTCATTGGCTACTAAGATGTAGAATTTATCCTTCGGAAACGACCATTTCGCGACGTGACGAATCAATCCTATAACCTTACCGAGCGTTGAAGCATTATTGTAAGCGGGAATCAGAATCGCAGTTTTCAATTTCCGGTTCCTCCAGGAGCTGCCGCTATCTTAAGCTTTTTTCAGGTAATTTTCAACTACCGCCAACTCTTCGGGCGTGTTCACGCCCATACCCTCAAACGGGTTTTTTACTTCCACGGAATAGACTTTGTGGCCCTGCATGGTCGCGATGCCCAGCAGATCGGTCAGATAATATTCCTTCGCCGCGTTATTTGGTTTAACTTTGCCGATGTTCTCCCAAAGCCATTTAGTGTCAAAACAATAATAGCTCGGATTAATTTCAGTGATCTTCCGCTCTTCTTCGCTGGCATCTTTGAATTCTACAATCCGGTTCACTGAACCGTCGGCGTTGCGGATAATCCGGCCGGCGCGCGCCATTACTTTTCCTTCTTTTTCAAAATCCGAGAATTTCAAAGTAGCCAAAGTCATCACGGTTTTTTTCTCCCGGATCAGGCCTAACAATTCCCGGATAGTTTCTAAGCTGACCAGAGGATGATCGCCGGGCATTACCGCGACGGTTTCTACTCCATCCAGAGCATCTTTAGAGGCCAGTAAGGCGTCGGCGGTACCTTTCTGCTCCTTCTGCTCGGCGTATATATATGAAGGGCCAAGCGTGTTTTTGATCAATTCGCCCTTATAACCAATAATGATCACCGGCTTAGGAAGTAGGGGGCGCATTCGTTCCAACAAACTTTCAATAATGGTTTTTCCGGCGATTTTAATCAGCGGTTTAGGCAGATCGGAATTCATTCTCTTTCCTTGTCCGCCCGCTAGAATGACTAATTGGTCGCGCATAAGTTTTTATAGTCGGCTTCAAATCCGTCGCAGATTAATTGGCGGCGCTCTTTTTCGTTGAAGAGATCGGTTAAGCGGCTGGCTAGAGTCGTGTAGCAGGAGCGTTTACCTGTTTCAGGAAGAATCCGACAGAGTTCGGTGGCTTGAGTACTTAGTCCATCACCCCAAAAATCAATGATTACGTTTGTCGCTCCGACGATGCAGATGTAATAATAATTTTGGACGTCCGGCACCTTAGCGCAGAGGTCTTTGATTTTGAATGGATTTCGCAGGGTGTGGCCGGCGGCGTCCCTACCGTAGCTTTTGAAACAGACCTCAATCAGATCCGTTCTGGCCTTAAAGCACTCCTCTTCTACCCGGTCAAAGTTGTAATTAAAAAGACTAAGCATCCAGCTGGTTTGCATCTGATAGCACTGATATTGCACGTCAAAACTTTGATCAATTCCATTGCAGGGGAAGTGGGGGTCGTGGGTAGCCCATTTGGTCTCGTGATCTTTACTGCCACCCGAACCTTGGGCAGTGATGATATTTTCCATAAACATCCCGCCATAGCAGGACGAGACGGAATAGGCGTCTTTCAAAAGCTGGCAGGTCTTAATGGCTTTTGGCATATCATAATCGTCGTAAGCCAGTACGCCGTGCCCGACGCCGTGCAGACATTCAAATTTTCCGAATTGAGTGGCAAAACTTTCGCAGACGTCATTGATAACTTTGGAAAGATTTGCTGTGCCTTTTTCTTTCAGTAATTGTTCAATGGCGCCGTGATAATAGCCGGAGTGGCAGGAAGCGTTGCCGTCTTTGAAAGCGATGGAACCGTAGATCTGATAGGCCAGACGTCCGACCGTGTGAGATTCCTGATGGCAGTCCACGACCGAGCCGCCGCCGGTATCGGCGAGTAATTTTTCCATGATTTTTTTCGGGCCGACTTTTTCCAGCCAGTACCTCATTTCCGGTTCGTCCTTCAACGCCGTCATTATATTAGCTTTGCTGAATTCCGCGCTGATGTCCGCGGATGGCTTTGGCAGCGATTTTTTTGTTTCTATTTTAACTGGTTGAGCTTCGCCCTTTCCGCCGGAGGCGGATCCGCCTTCGGCGGAGACCGTGATTACACCAAGTATGGATGGTTTGAGATGGTCGTGGAATTTCCAAATTCCCGGTTGGTCAAACTTAAAACTCCATTTTTCTCCCGGAGCTATTTTTTTCTTGGGATCAAATTCCGGGTAGATGTTGTGGGAAGGGTGGATGTTGGAAGCCGGCCAGCGCTGTTTAGCGCCGATATTTTCAAAAGTTACCGTGTCGCCCTTGCTGATGGTGAGTTCTGCCGTGTCATAGGCGTCATCACTCATTTTAATCAGGTTTTCCTTCGGCTTCTCCTGAACCGGTTGAGTTTTTTGGTCTTCACTTCGGGCCAGACGACTTTGTAGGTCGTAGATCCCTACGCCCAAAACTACCACTAGCAA
Source organism: Patescibacteria group bacterium (assembly GCA_038065375.1). Classification (GTDB taxonomy): domain Bacteria; phylum Patescibacteriota; class Minisyncoccia; order UBA6257; family WO2-44-18; genus JAUSKF01. The sequence goes on from JBBTRE010000056.1 coordinate 22,588, forward strand.
AGCGCCCAAAACGAACACTTGACCAAAACCAGCTTTAAACATTGTTAACACTTTGACATTTTTCCGGGAAAAATTCCAGAAAGTCCTATTTGGTATAATTCAATTAACCAATTCAATTAACTGATGTCTAAGCATCCCTTCTGGTCTTCTTTTCTTCTCACCGCGGGAGTGGTGGGTATTTTGTTGTGGTTGCCGACTAGCGGAATAGACCGGCAAATCTCCAAGCTCTCCAGTCTGCCGTTTTTGTATAGTCCGTTTGATCTGAGCGGGCCAACCTCGCCGATTCGTCTAGGCGGGGGAGTGTTACGTCCGGTGGTAGCCAGAATTTTTGACCGCATCGCCGATGTCCACAAAAACGCCTGCGGGGTGGACTTGGAAGATGTGATTACTCTGGATGACCAATATACCCTGCACTGGATCTGCGGCGGCGATCAGGCGCCCTGCACCATTTATCGGAATAATAAAGTTTTCTCCCAGGTGCAGGGTGGCGGCTCTTTGAGATTGAAGATTCTTGAGCCGGCGACTATCTATACGATCAAGAATCGTGACAATCAATCCTGCGGTTTTCAGATCGCTCACAAATTCCAAGCTCCGGGAAAAAACGCTCCTACCGGTAGTGGCGATTCCGTCGCCGCAGTCGCGTCCTCTACTTTGTACGCAATCAGCTATGACATAGAAAGCGATTTTGAAGCGGCGGTTGTTGCTCACACCCTGCTTTATAGCGGCCTTACCATCGCCACCACGACGATTTTAAATAACGATTCTCTCGCCACTACTGCTTTGCGGACTGCAATCGCTGATATCATTTCTTTTACTAGCGATCAAACATTGTCGGCAGCGGAAGAGGAATCGCTTTCTACTGACGGCGCCACTTTAGCCGCTCTTGGCGCCGGCTTGGAACTTGTTAAGGTGACTGTTGCCTCTAGCAGTGAATCCTTCATCTGGATTAGGGAGGATGATTCTGTCAAAGATACAGTAGTGAATGTGATTTTCCGGGTGGCTAATTATAAAACCATCACCGGCGGTAGCGCGAGTCAATTTTTATTGCTGGGATCCCCACATTGGAAAGATGACACTAACACCTTGCTGTTCCCTCTTCGGGAATTAGTTCGCAATCACAACGCGCGCGCTCTTGTTATTGGTACGACTGACAAGGCCAAACTGAACCCGACCGGAACGGGCGCGGACTCCAACACCTCTGATGACACTTCGGCATTGAGCGGCGGTACGTCTTTTTGCACGGGTGTTACCAATAGTCCGGGCTTTTTACTTGCTAACGATATTGGTACCTATTATTCCCGTAATATTGCCGGGTCCGGAAATACTGATGCTATGTATCTGATCCCATATGGCGGTGGCTGCGCGCCGCCGACGCATATTTTTAGCGACACCACCAGTCCGGGTCTTTTTGATAATCCGCGCGGGTTTACTTTAGTTGGTAACGCCCGTCGGATGATGGTGGCCGATCGCGCTGGCGAGGAATTCTGGTGCTTTGATCTGGAATCTGATGGCACTTACGCCAGCACTACGGTAGTCCGGACCGATTTAACTGACGCGGAATTTGAGGCAGATTCTATCGCCGCTTCTCCTGACGGCACCGTTCTTTATGTAGTCAGCGACCCTGATTTAACCATCAACACTAACAATAATAGTTTATTAAAATTCACCATTGATTCCAGCTGTAATGTCAGCACAACTTTCACCACGGTGGCGAGCGACCGTGGTGAAATTGATAACCTTTTTTTTGACGCGCAAGGAAATCTGATTTTCACCGAAGATGAATACACTGATGAAACAGAAACCGACATTTACTATATAAACAACGCCCAAGGAGGAGGCACTACCATCACTCAATTAGTTGATGGCGATAGCCGGGTGTTGTCGGAAAGTTTGGCAAGTTCGCCTCACAAACTGGATGATGTCGTTGTGAACGCGATTACTTTGACTTCCAGCGACAGGGGATTGGGAAGCGGTAACCTGATTGTAACTGATGACACAGGAGATGAAATTTGGACTTTTGTAATTACTCGCGCCAGCGATGGCACAATTTCCGGTTTGGAGCGGGTCAAATTAACAGATTTCTCGGCCACCACTTTCACTATTGAGGGTCTGGCGATGGATGACACTGATCAGGATCTAATAGTTTTCCAAGAGGATTCTTCTGACATTGGTACTTTCTACCAGTTAAATAATTATAATGAAATGATTGTGGATACCAACAACTTCACTGATGTTTCCCGTATCGTCGGCTATCAGACGATCGTTGAGAAAGTTGTTGAGGCTCTAAACACTATTCATTGGCAGTGGCATGGCTATCGGGAGAGTGATTGGTCAATCGTCACCTGCGGCGTTAATGCCGTTAATCCTTGGACTATGTCTGATGGTGTGAACAGCTCTACTAAGGGCGCCTCCTTTACTTATTTAGAAGATGTTATGAGTGATTATATGACCGGGTATAACGGCTGCGGTTCGGATTTCCTGGAAATTTTCCCCGGGGCTCAAGTGCCGTTAGGCGCTCAAACTAACAAGCAGGGTGAATTTATCCAGACCCTTAATTCAACCATCGGTGTTGATACTAACGATCTATTCTTTCAATCCGAGCTACCCTTTGACGTTCGGGCGGGTAGTGATGATCTGGATGTTCACGGAACCGATGCCTCCAATAGATTCCACGACGCTCATGACGCTTTCTAGCGTCGGCAAATCTTTCGGGCTATAATTACAGGCAATGAAAAGTCCGGAACAATTCGGTGGAGAAAACCCGGAAGCGAAAAAAGAAGCCCTGCGTGATCAGTTGGCGGCTTTGATTAAAACTATTGCCCGCAAACCTCACCTGAAGGTAGTCACGGAAGTGGATGAACAGACGCGTTTGCAGATGGCCATGCAGGGGCAAGATGCTAACCGGCAGTGGTTCTGGCAACAAAAAGTAGACAAGAAAACCGGAAAAGTTCTGGAAGAGTTGGTTCATTTGCCCGAACAGATGATGGAAAAGAGTGAAAATTTTGTCCGCGGGGCATCGGCGCATGAAGCCGGCCACGCTTTGATTACCCGCTTAGGAGATATTGTTCCGAATGAAGTGCTTCAGCAGTTGGGTTTTCACGGAATGCTGGCCGCCTTAGAGGAACGCCCTACTGACCAAGTTGTCCGCGATCGCTATCCCGGAGCGGGCGAGTGGGTGGATGAAGTGCGTCGGGAATTATTGGCCGAAGGCGAGGCCGCGATGAAAGCCAGCAAAAATCTCGGTTACATACCGAAAATTATGCAGCTCTTCGATCTATTAGTCTTTGAGCCGCATTTTCATGGGAAACCTACTCGTATTGAACCGGAGGTGCTGGAGATGTACGAAAAAATTCGTAAGAACGTGGAAAAGGTAGAACAT
>JBBTRE010000057.1:0-15743 GCA_038065375.1 Patescibacteria group bacterium
ACGACTGCCGGAGGCCCGGACTTACCTTTGACCGGACGCTTCGGCTTGCCCGGTTTACCCGCCGAGGTGGGCGTAGCGGGCTTCTTTCTCGCCTTAGGTTTCATGAACCCTCCTGTTCTTTGAGAAAATCGTGGTGAATCTCGCCTTCCGCGATCGGTTTCCCGGCTTCCTGGACGCCCTGCACATCAAGGCGGACTCCCAACAGCTGGGCCAACCCGATAAATTTATTCAACTCCGCGTCGCGAGCCGAAGGCGAACTAAAATGCTCAAAGCGAATCTCACCGCGGCCGTTCGCGTCCTTCGTAACTTTGAAGTAACGATGAACTTGCGTTCCGTCCTGATGCTTCTCTCCTTCAAGAATCAAAGTATCGCCGCGCTCGGTGATCCGGATATCATACTCCAGCAACTCGGCGACAATCGCCAGCACTTCCATCTGATAGCGCCGGCTGATATCTTCCGACAGATTCTCCAGATTTCCCCGCTTACGGCTGTCCGCGTATTTTCCGGTCATCACTAACGAACCATCAGCCAAAACAGAACAGCGGAGCGAGCTAGAGCCGCGAACTTGTTTCTTGGCCCGCTTCAGCGCTTCTTTGAGAAGCGGTTGAACATCCAGGCCATTCAGCCAATCCAAGAACTCCGGATCATCTTCACCAATCTTACTCAAAAGATCAGTGTCCACTTTCGGTGGCGAAACCTTCTTTTTGAACTTCTGATACGTCGGCTTGGGGATCACAATGACCGCCCAACTCCGGTAACCAATATCACATGGCATACAGCTCCTCTCTTTCTTTAAACCTTTTCAAGAAACCGACGTAATTCTACTAATTTTTCGCCTCAATGTCAAAAAGAAAAACCCGTCTTTACGAGACGGGGGTTTTTTATGAGGCGAGCAATCTCGCCTACCTTAAGGACAAAGCGGAGGGCAACTGCTTGGACGGAACATCCCGGAGGCCCTGCCTGCCGGCAGGCAGGGGTTGGGCTTGGCTCGTTCGTTATATTCGAACGAACAACCGCCGAGGGCGAAGAAAAACAGCCCGCAGGAGGCTGTTTATTCTGTTTCCGGAAAGTAGTTGACCGGAGCCCTTATTTCTTGGATTCCTTGTGCTTAGTGTGCTTCCGGCACCATTTGCAGTATTTTGATAGCTCAATTTTCCGTTCAACAAGCTTTTTGTTCTTGCGGGTATAATAATTAACCCGGAGGCAGGCGCCGCATTTAAGCTTGATTAAATTTTGGGAAAACTTAGACGTTGCCATAAGATTTACCAATTATAGCCGAAATTGAAAAAGATTGCAAGAAAACGATAAATGGCTATAATTGTTGGAGAAGAGTATCCTAATTGCCGATGTAGCTCAGTGGTAGAGCACTCCCTTGGTAAGGGAAAGGTCGTCGGTCCAATTCCGACCATCGGCTCACGAGTCTAACTCGTTTTCGAGGTAGACGAGTGCCAAGTCTGACTTGGCCTCTAAAAATATATTTATATATAAAAGCCCCCGCCACAACTTCGCAGATGTGGGCGGGGGCTTTTTGGTTTGTTCTACTTTCCTCCGCAACGCTTACGGAGAAGTTCCTTCGCTTTATCCAGATACGGATCACGGCCGGCTAGAACATCTTCTTTGGTCCGTTCAACCAGATGATCCGGGGTCACGCCGACACCTTCAAAATTTTTTCCTTCCGCCGTATAGATCTGCTGGACAGTGATTACTGCTTCGGCATCAAAACCAATGCGATCAACTTTGTTGCCGACCTCAATCGCTCCGGCGCTCTTTTTCCCGACCAGCGCCGCTCGTCCGGTTTCCTTCATGATCGCGGAAAAAATTTCCGAGCCGGAGGCGCTGTTACCATCAATCAGGATAATAATCGGATCATTGAACTTAGGCAGTTCGCCGGTAATAAAGCTGGTTTTTCCTTCCTTCTTGCTTTCGGTGCAATAAATCTCGGTATGGATCGGCAGAAACCACTCCAGTAAATCCTTGACCAGAGCCAATTGTCCGCCGGGATTACCGCGCAAATCAATGATTAAGCCATCCACCTTTCCTCGGAACAACCCCAGCTCCCGAATGGAGCTATCAACTGCTGACATGGATGTATCATTAAATCCGGCGAGTTCCAAAATGCCCCACTGGAAAGCGCCATCTTTCTCAATCCAGCCATTTCCGTATTCCGGGGAGATATAGCCTCGGTCCACGAGAAAATCTTTCTTCTCCTGACCGCGCTGAACGGTAATTTTTACTTTCGTGCCCAGATCACCACGGATTTTACCGGAGAGCTGATTCAAATCCGCGGTCACCGGAACATCATCAATCGCCAGCAACTGATCATTCATCTGCAAACCGGCTCGATCGGCCGGACTTCTTTTGCAAACTCTGGACAAGAAAACCATGCTATCGTCCAAAGTCTCAATCACCACGCCGATTCCGACAAACTTATCCCGATCATAGCCGCTTACTCTGAGCGGATGCCACTTCGGATAGATGAAGTAGGTGTGCGATCGGTTCAAAGACTCAAGCATGTTATCGGCCGCCGCTAAGATCAGATCCCGCTCGCCGATTCCGACAGATTTCGCCTTCAAGGCCTTAGCCTTGGAATACTCTCTTAAGAATCTCTGATTAGCTCCATAGCGAGTAGCCACTCCCTCAATCTTTTCATATTTCCAATCAACGCCATGTTTCTTAAACTCCGCCTGAACTCCCGCCAACGCCGCGTTGTAAAGCTTCTCATGATCTAGAGAAAGCGGATCGTAATACAGAGCATCCAACTCATAGGTGATATGCGCGAGCAGCTGAACTTCCTGGGTGGTATCCTGCGGGTCCAGATCATCAACGGCAATCGGCGGCGGATCGGTGATTCTCGGTTCAGGATTCGTACATCCAAAAGGCGCGGAGATCAGGAAAATCGTAGCCAACAGCAAGAAAGCAAAACGTGTACGCCAATCGGTCTTCGTCACGACTATCTCCTTATCTGGTTATAAAAAATGCTACCCCTAGGGTAGCACGGGACCACAGATTAGCAAGTTAATGAGCCGGTAGGGTGAATCGAACACCCGTCTTCACTTTACAAAAGTGTTGCTCTGCCATTGAGCTATACCGGCGTATTACTGGTGGGCGCGGAGGGACTCGAACCCCCGAAGGTCAAAGACCGCGTGGTTTACAGCCACGAGCAATTGCCGCTATGCGACGCGCCCGATAAACCCTATAATACCGTTTTATTCTGATCCTGGCTAGGTCCTTCTTCGTCAGCTACTTTTGTTTTCTTGCTCAACTTACCCAGGCGATCGTTAATAAAATTATCCATTTTCATCGTCACTACCCGTGACCGACGCAGAAATTTAGCTAAAAAAGAATTCAGACGATCATCAATCTTAGACATGGGAATCTTAGACATCAGTCGGTCAAAGAAATTCGCTCTGCGAGGCGGCTCAATATTTTCGGGCATCCTCGGCACCGCTCGAGCAATTAAGTAAATCACCAGTCCCAGACTGGAAAAAACGATGATTTGGAGAAGGAAATTAGTCAGAGCCATTTCTTCACTATACCCTAAACTCTAGTCGCTAACCACTTATTTATAGCTCGTACCGGCAAAACTTGGCCACCTGAATGTTCTCACCTAATTTGGCGATTACTCCCTTGATCAAAACATCAATAGTCAGCGCCGGATCCTTAACGTATGGCTGTTGTAACAATGCCTCCACATTTTCAGGATTCATGGCGGCAATGTGCATCACTAAATTGTGCGCCAGCTCCCGGAAAGGTTCGGATCGAACTACGAAATCGGTTTCACAACGAATATCCAACAAAACACCTACTCGGCCGTTATGAAGATAGCTCTCCAACAAACCGGCGCCAGTCACCCGATCCGCCTTTTTCATCGCCTTCGCTACGCCGCGCTCATTGAGCAAAATGACCGCTTTATCAAAATCTCCGCCGGCATCATCCAATGCTTTCTTGCAATCCATTATACCCGCCCCTGTGCTTTCTCTTAATTTTTGAACGTCTCCCGCTGAAGCCATATAGTTAATAAGTTTATAAAGGTTACTAATCGCTACTTCGGCGCTACTACCGGGGCCGGAGTCACAACTCGGTTCTTGCGTCCCTCTTCAATTTTCGCCGCTAATTTGGCTAAAACCCAAGTAACGCTGGCGCGGGAATTGTCGTTGGCCGGGATTGGATACTCCACTATTTCCGGATCAGTGTCAGTGCTCAAAACCGCCACTACCGGCACTTTCATCCGACGCGCTTCGCGGATTGCCGTAATGTGGTCGTTGGCGTTCACTACCAAAATCGCGTCCGGAATACGGGTTAATCTTTCCAAGCCGAGGAAAAAACCATTCATCCGTTCAATTATTTTATCAAACTCCACCCGCTCTTTCTTGGTGTATTTTTCCAACTTGCCGGTCACCCGGTCCGCTTTTAAAGTCATATAATATTGCAAACGTTTGGAAATAGTCTTGAAGTTGGTTAACGTGCCACCCAGCCAACGCTTGGTGACATACGGGAAGGAAAAATTCTTCGCGAAATCTTCCATCAAACTCTGGGAAACCGGCTTGGTCCCAACCACCAGAATCATTCCATCTTTTTGAGCTAAATCCCTCAAGAAATCTCCGGCTTTTTCCAAAGCGATTACTGTTTTCGCGACTTCTAAAATCTCAATACCGTTCCGGGTGGCAAAAACAAATGGCTTCATCCGAGGATGCGTCTTGGACTTTTTCCGGCCATACAAAATACCGGCCTTCACCATTTCATCCAAAAGGGCCGGATCAATCGCGGGAGATTGAGAAGCGGAATTCTCCTCAACAACCGAAGTATTATTATTATCTAACTCAGACATACGATAGTTGGAAGTATACAAAATGGGCCTAAAAAATGCAAATGCAAAAAAACCGGGCACACAACATATGTGCCCGGTGAACTTCGTCTTACTTGACCAGCCCGGTAAAGAACTCCATCACCGAGCGTCCGAACGACTTGGCTGATTCCTTCCGGTCCACCTCGAGCTGAGCGACCCGCTTGGTGCAGGCCTCACAGCCATTGACGTGATCCACCCGAACTTTCATCAATTCGGGCCAGTTCCGGATTTCATCCGCGGTCAGGTGGACCTTTCTGACGTCCACCGCCACGAGATGCGCCTGGGTCTGGCGATACTGCTCGCTATCCCCAGATCTGGCCTTCCCTGTCTCGACCGCATGCATGCGCTTGAGACAGGTCTCACACAGCTGAACCTCGCAGTAGCGATCGGTTTCATCACTACCGAAGATCCCAGTGGTCCGGGACAGGCCCGCCCACTTCTGCATCTCCTCGTCAATAACATGTTTATGAATCCGACGAGAAGCTTCCCTCCGAGCGTCCGGGCTGATTGGCTCATCACTGATCCGAAAAGCCGGTAGCTTGTTGTCGGTGCGCCTCTGCGCATCGCCTTGCTCCCACGTCATTGGAGCGCTGGTCTTGATCTGTCTCTGATCCATGGCTACCTCCTTGTGTTATTTCGAGAAACCGAAAAAGTTGAGAAACCGCCCCCACACCGACACCTTCTTGCGAACCATCACCGTCGTCTCCTGCCGATGCACCATCCGTTGATGCCTCATCATCGCGACCATGTCGCGACAGCGCTCGCAGGTCGTGGTGTGGATCTGCTCCTCCGGCGGAAGACTGTCAAACCGCCGCAGGTCATTCCACTCGTAACAACCGGACCCCGCATTGAGACCGCTTTCCCGCGCCCACTTCATCCCGAACTGGATCTCGGCGGGGGTAAAACCCTCGCCCGAAATGACCTTAACCGTAGTGTTCATATCTGACTCCTTAAGTAGGGGTATAAAAAGGGGGAATTTCAATGATCTTACTGCTCTTCTATTATAGCACGATTTAGCCATAAAAGTCAAGCCCCCATTTATGGGGGCTTTAAATTCAAACAATACTCAACATCCGCTCAATTCCTGCTTCCGCCTTCTTAGCCACCGACCTCTGGATATGCACTACCCGCTCGTCCTGGTAGGGCTTGCGAGGATCGCAACAATCATCGCAAAACACGATCTCAACCCGATCCTCCTTCAGCGAGCGCAGAAGTTTCGGCAAAGTGTTCGCCTTCATGAAACGGCATTCGGCATTTTCAGAGATGGCTTCAAAAGTCTTACTGGGCATCTCTTTCCGCAACCGATAGATCATCCCCTTCTCCGTCGCCACAATCAGCTTAGAAGCTGACGAACGGCGCGCGTGTTCCACCATCTGCTCGGTAGAAAGAAAGTAGGCCTTGCCGTGCGGAATTTCTCCCGATTGAACCTTCATCAGACAGGAAGAAGCGCAGCCGCACTCGGGGTGAATCATCAGTTCGGCATCGGGGTTCTGCATCAAAGCAATGTCGGCGGCGTCCGATCCGATCTCTTCATGAACATAACAACAGGACCAATTGCCGTTGTACTCAATGTCGTAAACTTCAATATCGTCCTGATTCACTACCACGCCTTCCGCGCGCAGCGTCACTAAAGCCCGCTGTTTCATCACGTACCCTAAGAATTTATCAGGCAAAACCAAAATCTTTTTTCCGGGATTGGATTTTACGGCATGAACAATAATCTTGTCGGTATTCCGGGAAGTGGAAATATAATCGCTGATGGATTTCGTGTAGGCGTCGCTGTTGATGTAGGTCACCAAAATTCCATCGGGATTCTTCCGCTTCCATTCTTCCAGCCAGGCGTGGTTAGTGCCGAACACCAACGAACAGCCAAGCGCTTCCGGTTTGTCGCAAACGAAAACCCGAGAGGCATCGCCGGCGATAATCTTCGCTGTGGCGCCCATGAAGAAAACGCTTTCAAAGTCCACCCGTTCCGGTTTCTTTTCTTTCACTTTCAAACTCAACCCGAGCGAATCGCCCACCAGATCAGCAATTTCATGAAATTCCGGATAGAGATAGTTGTGGACGACAATCAACGAATTCTTCTGCTTCGCCAGCGCTTTAATCTCCAGCGCCTGCTCCGCTAATCCCCGGCAAAACTCCGGCGTATAACGGCCGGGATAAAGATCCCCGGCGTGTCTGGAAAAAAGCTCGTACCAACTGGCTCCGAGTTCGATCGCATTCATGAGCAGATCCTTCAAGGTTCCGCCCAGAATTTAACACGATTAATCAGCTAAATCAATTTCGCGATTTCTTCTTGAAACTGCCTCTTGGAGAACCGCTGGGCGCTGGCGGCAATCACTTTTCGCTGGAATTTTTTCTTCTCAAATAACTCCACCGCTCCCACCAAACTCTCAACGCTTTGTTGTGGGAAAAGAATCCCAGTCTTGCCGTGCTCTACGATTTCCGTCGCTCCCCCTTCGGCGTAGGCGATCACCGGCAAACCACAAGCTTGCGCCTCGGCCGCCACCAAACCAAAATCTTCCACCTGCGGAAAAATCAACGCTTTCGCCCCGTTATAAAGTTTTCTTAATTCGTTTTCGTCTTCCACAAAAGGAAGTAACTCAATATTCGCGGCATTCAGCTTTTTGCATTGAGCTTTTAACTTTTCAGATTCCGCTCCCGATCCGACAATTTTCAAAGGAAGCCCCAACTTATGAAACGCGTCTATCACTAAATCAAATTTTTTGTAGTGAAGTAAGCGACCCACTGCTAAATAGTAGCCGGATCCTTTTCGCTTCCGAGCGTCCTCATCATGATAAAAAACAGAGGTGTCCACGGGCGGATAAATCACCCGCGCCGGACGCCCGTAATAATCTTTTACTTTTTTAGCGATGAATTTGGAGTTAGCAATCAAAACGTTCGGCCGCTTGCCCGCCCGATAATCCCACCCGCGTAAAAAACTCAACAACGGTCTGGATATTGCCAATTGAAAATTAGTCATTATGCCGCCGAGATATTCTTCCTGCTCCCAGGCATAACGGAGTGGGGTGTGGATATAAGAAATGTGCTGGGTGTTGCGATGATCGTAGCGGATCCCCTTCGCGAATCCCGCCGTGTCGGAAATTATCAGATCAAACTCACTGCCCAAATTAATGGTTTTAGCCGCTAGCGGCATCAGGGGAATAAAAAGCCGGTGATGCCGACGGGCAAATGGAAAATCCAAAAAGCTGGTCCGCTCTACCCGGCCGGAAAACCGGTTATCGGTCTTCTCCCGATCGTGCATCAACGTAAAAACAGGGGCATCCGGAAACATTTCCATCAGACATTCCAAAACACGCTCGGCGCCGCCGTATTGATTAAGGTAGTCATGTACGAGGGCAACTTTCATATCGAGTAATGCTAAAATTATAATATGAATCGGTTGCTGGACATATTGGGGTCTGCCGTCGGCCTGTTGATAACTGCGCCGCTCTATCCGCTGATCTCTTGGGCGATTCAAGTAGAATCCCAGGGGCCGGCGGTGATCCGCCTGGATCGGGTTAGCAAAGGTAAAAAAATCCGGGTTTTTAAGTTCCGCTCTATGTACGACGGCGCTCACGCAATGAAGCCGGTTTTAAAAGTGCTTAATGAACGCACCGATGGTCCATTTTTCAAAATGACCAAGGATCCGCGTGTCACCAAAGTCGGCCGATTGCTCCGCAAATTCCGGATTGATGAACTACCTCAACTGATTAATGTATTGAAAGGAGATATGGCGTTGGTCGGCCCGCGCCCACACGAACCCGGAGAAGTGATTCATTACCCCGGGGAATACAAACATCTGATTATGGCCAAAGCGGGCTTAACCGGACTTTCCCAGATTAGCGGCGCTTCCGGATTGCCGTTCCTAAAAGAATTGCAGCTAGACTCGCATTATGTAAAAAATAAATCGCTGGCCTTGGACGCGAAGATTCTCGCCAAAACCGCCGCGATAATGTTTTCCGATCCGACCGCTGTCTAGCGGCAATGGTATAATTTATTTAAATGAGCGACCAAAAAGGATTCACTCTAATAGAACTGTTGTTGTACGTAGCAATCTTCGCGATGGTCTCCGGTATGTTTACCGGTATTTTGGTAATCATGCTGCGCGTTCAGGGTCAGCAGAGCGGTCTGATAGAAGTTTCCAATCAGCTTGCTTTCGCGATGAACCGCATCCAAGGACTAATCCGTGAATCAAGCGCCACCACGGCGCCGACCGTTGGCGATCCGCCGTCTTCTTTAACGCTTTTTATAAGCGGTTCTTCCAAAGTAATCACTCTCTTGGAAAACGAAATCCTGGTGGATGATGTGCCAATCACCACCGGTAAAATAAAAGTTGATGGCTTAAAATTCACTAAATACACCCTGACCAACCCCTCCACCGATCTCGCTTTGCCGCCAGTCCATACCATTGAAATAGAAATCGCAATGTCCAACTCCGATACTAACCCGCAAAACAAAGTAACCCGTACCCTGAAAGGATCCGCAAGTCCGATTTCAAAATAGCTCAGTCGCATTGCTTCTCGGAAACAGAATAACCGGCCTCCTGCGGGCCGGTTTTCTTCGCTCTCGGCGGTTGTTCGTTCGAAATTAACGAACGAGCCAAGCCCAACCGCCTCCGAGATGTTCCTCAAACCAATACGCCCTCACCTCGGCCTTAAGGTAAATCCCTGCCAAATGCCAGGGATTTTCTTAATTTCAATATCGTGCTAACATCCCAATAGTTCTTAGAGGTTTAAAAAATGGCGGACGACAAGAAACATCGTTGCGACCATCAGTGCACTTGCCCTTGTCATGGTAACCGCAAGATTGTTCATGCAATCGCCTGTTGCTATAAAACCTGCCGGATTTGCGGAATTCACCTCAAGGTCGGCTGGGATAGAGCACACCACGTGGAATGTCATCCTCGCGCCAAACCACTGCCTCGCCGATTCTAGGCGAGGCCGACCCGCTTAACCCGCGGGTTTTTACTTGCCCCGCGACCACGAGATAACGAAGTTATTTTTCGTGGTTTTACGAGGTTTATAACTTCGCTATCTTCCAAACGCTATATGTGGTGAAAAGAATGCTGATGGCGGCTAAACCGGACAAAGCGAAGGCAATCGGCAAAAGGTTGGCGCCGAAGTATTCCACGTTCGGCAATGCCAACAAGGAGACGCAAGTTGGAATCGCGGTAAGGAAAAGGCAGGCCACTAATAATTTGATTGCCAGTTTACGAGTGTGAACTAAATTACGAAAAATATTCTCTTTCTGCCGTAAAAAATTATAAATTGTCTGGCCGGAAGTCCCCGTTCTTCGATGCCAGGCCTCAATAAACTCTTTCAACAGCGATTCCAGTTTCTTGAATTCTTCAAAGCCGAGATCTTTTTCTTCTGGATCAAGCTTGGCGATTCCCTCCTGTAACGCCTCTAATAATTCATCCCCGCGCATTCCCTCAATGTGATGAATTTCTTTTTCGGGATGTAGATGAAACAAAAAAGACTTCACCAATCCCCGCTCTTTTTCCACGCGGTCACTGACACGGCTTAATTTATAAACCACAAAGGTCGCGACCAAAGCGATCATCGCCGCCAAAGTCTGCGGAATAGCGCTTAATGTGTAGTACCAAATTCCCGGTTCGGTCATATACGCTAATAATAACAAAAGCGAATGTTTTTATTTCAATTCCATCGCCAGCAAGCCGGACTTTTTTATCTTTTCTCTATATCCCGGGAAGCTGTGATACATCGCGGTTAATTCTTCTACTGTTTTACACTTTGGATTGATCTGGCTCGGTTCATATTTCTTCATCAGATCGGCAATACTTTTAAAAACTTTGACTTTTTTAACCTTCTTGGAAAACCTGTCTTTCCCGCAGGAAAATATCAACTCATCCCCGGTTTTTATATCTTTGTACTTTACGGTAAAGGCCCGTGTTTCAACTTTCTTTTTCCCATCGCGGATTGCCTCAAAAGTATCCCGATTCACCGCCCGAAATTTTAAGATGTGGGATTTATTGGCCATTTTATCTATTTATGATATTATCTTCGCAGGACACAAACAAGGAGACGGAAATGAGTGAACCCGCGATTGTTGGTTTCGGACGTAGTCTAGTCAAGAACTACTCGGCGAAGGAATTCAAAGCATCGCTCGTCCGCGCCTTTAAAGATGGCGGCGCCGACTTCATCGTCCTGGACAGCAACATGAACGGCCAGAAATTCCGCGCCGCCTGTGTCGCCTGGGCCCTAGACAAGAAGTGGCTCCACAACGACCAGAATCAGGACGGGGAGCAAGAAACCGTCTCCTCGTTCCGCCTGACGGATGCCGGCAAGAAAGCGCTCGGAATTCCGAAAGCGGAAGTGACGGAGGACTAATGCCCAATCTGCAAACGGGCAAAACGCGAGGATGGGGTTAGCTTCATCAACAAGCGCGTCAAATGCTTCATCTGCAAAAAGAAAGTGAAGCGGATATTGCATTGCCACGATACCAGCGCCAACCTGTGTAGCCTGAAATGCTTCGACAAATACTGGCTGGACCTTATCGACTAAAAGCCCTTCTGGGCTTTTTTATTTTTCTCTTGCGTGATATTATCTCCGCAGGACACAAACGAGGAGGTAGCGGTGACTGACCCGAACCAACCCAAGAAGCGTTCTTGCCCTCATGAATGTATCTGCAATTGCCATGACGGCCAGAACTTCATCTCACACGTGCTCCCATGTTGCGATCCGTGCCCTATCTGTAAGATTCGAATCGTCCCCTTTTCTCTAAAACGGCATTTGGCAGAATGCCATCCTAACGCTAAACCGCCGACTCAGCCGACCAGTTAACTTCCCCGACCTAACCAGTCGGGATTTTTATTTATAGTGAGCTGGTCGAACTATTTCCCCGCGTAAAATTTCTGATAAAGATCGGGGTATTGCTCTTTAATCAGATTTTCCGCTGGATCGGTTTTCGGAACGGATTTGAATTGCAGACCTCTTTGGTCGCTGGCTTTTATGCTAATAACAAAATTGTGTACTAACTTTGAACATTCAGCCGCTAACGCGTTTAAAAGTTTAAATGTTTCAGCGTTTAAATATCCGGCGTCCAAGGCGACATACAACTGCGCGCGGACTTCTCCGGCGGAACCTTTGGCGATAAAAAGATAGTTCAAAAGTTCGGCCTGTGTGCCGCGTTCAAATCCCTCCGCGATATTAGACAACACCGAAACCGCCGCTCTCTGGATCTGATCTTTAAATCCAAAATCTTTACAATCTTTGAAAGTAGCGTAAATGTGCTTCGTTAGCTCTCTCGCCTTTTGCCAACAGATTAAATCTTCAAATTTTTGAACGGTAGCCATTCCCGTAATTTAACGTTAAACGTTTAAACGTTGCAACTTTTTAACTCCTACGCCCCATGACACTTTTTATACTTCTTCCCCGAACCGCACGGGCAAGGCTCATTCCTGCCAACTTCGGGAGCGCCGGAATCAACTTTAGGAATATTCGGTTGGGGCATGTGTGAGTGATCGTGGCCGGCGTGCTCATTCAATTTCGCCGCGTTCTCCACCATCCATTGCTCAAATTCCGCCAGCAGTTGCTGGAAGAGCATATGACCTTCGCGGCGGTACTCAACAAGCGGATCGTGCTGACCATAAGCGCGTAAACGTACGGATTCGGCCAGCGCTTCCATATTTTCCAGATGACTCATCCAGAGCATATCAAAAGTCGCCATCACCTGCGGATGACTTTTCGCGATCAACAACTCCTGACGTTTTTTATAAATTGAAAGCCGTTGTTTGTTCAGAACATCGTCGTAATCCAATAAATGTTTGCGGGCGTCAAAATTGAAGCCCTCCACTTTTGATTGCGCCTGCGAAACCGATTTAGAAACCAACTTCGCGCTAATCGGCATGTCTTCCGGCACTTTCAACCACTCCATCATCCCCTTCAAACGCTCGCCTCCGAAAATCCGCATTAGATCGTCTTCCAGCGACAAAAAGAATTGCGAAGAACCCGGATCGCCCTGACGGCCGGCGCGGCCGCGCAACTGATTATCAATACGGCGGGATTCGTGCCGTTCCGTGCCGATCACATGCAAACCGCCGGCATCTTTCACTTTCTGCGCCTGCATAATATCCGGCGGATTACCGCCCAAAATAATATCAACGCCACGGCCGGCCATGTTGGTGGCCACTGTTACCGCCCCCGCCCGCCCCGCTTGGGCAATAATCGCGCCCTCTCGCTCATGGTTCTTCGCGTTAAGCATTTAGTGCGGAATACCGGCATCGCGCAACGCTCCCGCCAACTCCTCGTTTTTCGCAATGGAAACTGTGCCGATTAAAACCGGCTGGCCTTTCTTCTGCCGCTCTTTCACATCAGCGGCAATGGCGGAATATTTTCCATTGGCGGTTTTGTAGATTAAATCCGGTTCATCGTTGCGGATCAGCTGGCGATTTGGAACAATCGTAACCACGCCAAGTTTATAAACCTTATCGAACTCTTCCGCCGAGGTTTGCGCCGTGCCGGTCATACCGGCGATTTTTTTATACAGCCGGAAGTAATTTTGAATGGAAATGGAAGCATAAGTCCGCGACTCCTGCTGAACCTTCACGCCTTCTTTCGCTTCAATCGCTTGGTGTAATCCCCCGGAATAACGGCGGCCCAACATCAACCGACCAGTGAACTGATCCACTAAAATAATTTCACTTTCCTTCACCACGTAATCCTTATCGAGTTTGAACAAAGCTTTAGCTTTCAAACTTTCATTCAGATAATGCGTGAGCCGAAGATTCTCCGGCGAATAAATATTCTGCACATTGGCCGCCTTTTCAACTTTGTTGATTCCCTCATCGGTAATTTCTACCGTCCGCAATTTTTCGTCTTTGATATAATCCGTTTCTTCTTCCAACCGATCTACGATCCGCGCGAAGGTTTTATAAAAATCACTGGAGGCGGTGTCGGGCGCGGAAATAATCAGTGGCGTACGCGCTTCATCAATTAAAATGCTGTCTACCTCATCAATAATCGCGTAATTTAATTCCCTTTGGACCTGATCCTCCAAACGATAAACCAGATTGTCACGCAAATAATCAAAACCGAATTCGTGATTGGTGCCGTAAGTAATATCGGCGCGGTAGGCCTCTTGGCGGCTAATCGGCCGCAGATAATCTTCCTGCACCAAGAAAGCTCCGGTGGTATCCCGTTCTTTATCCAGCAAAGCCGATTCTTGATTCTTTCCGCGAAATTCCGGATCGTAAATTTTCGCTCCCTCATGAATCAAGCAAGCAACTTTCAAACCAAGCGCGTGATAAATCTGGCCCATCCAAACCGTGTCGCGTTTCGCCAAGTATTCATTAACCGTTACCACGTGGACTCCTTTGCCGGATAAGGCATTGAGATAAACCGGGGCGGTGGCGGCTAAAGTTTTACCTTCGCCGGTACGCATCTCGGCGATATTTCCTTTGTGTAGGGCGATACCACCCATCAACTGAACGTCAAAATGACGCTGACCCAAAACCCGCTTGGCCGTTTCCCGGACCAAAGCAAACGCGTGCGGCAATGCTTCATCCAGCGTCAGCTTATTTTCCTGAATCAAGCGGCGTAAAGAATTACTCTCTTCCAAAATCTTTTCATCGGATAAATCCTTCACTTTTTCCTCCAAAGCATTAATCTCCGCCACTTTCAGGCGGAGTTCTTTGTCGGACTTGAACAGCTTGGCGAACCACCTAAACATTGCTCTATTATAGCTCTTTTGAAGGCAAGAAACTACGGCTCCCGAATCTTGACTTTTGAAAAATAATATGCTAGAATCCACCGCAATGGTGGCATCGGCCACCAAGTTCTTTTCAAACAATTCAGGGAGAACCCGCTATGATGCCGACTCAACGTGGCGTGATGACAGGATTTGTCTTGATTACGGCTGGCGTGATTGGCTCAATGATGCTCTTGTTCGTCGGGTGCGACAAAGTGTCGCAGGAAACCACAGAAACGCTGTTTGAGCCCGCCGAGGTGGTGGAGCTCTATCACAGTCCCGCCAGAGACGAGCAGTACCAGGATGTGGAACTGCAGTACAAGTATGACTTCTGGAACGACGAATGGCGCTGGATGCCGGTATCGGTCACCAAAACCCGGCACATCCCCGAGAACTGGCAGATCGCCTTCCGATGCAAGCATGGCCAGTTCATGATCGGCAAAGAAGGACACAACCAGTTCAAGACAAAGGAGTTGTACGAAAAGCTGAAGAAGGGTCAGAAGGTGACGGTCAGCTACACGGAAAAATACCGTGTGGTGACCGACAAGGACACCGGGAAGCAAAGCAAAACGCTAGTGGACATGGACTTCCTGGACGCCGTGGATGCCGGAACCTTTGAGGGAAAGTAAGGAAAATATCAATGCCCCGCCACAACTTCACAGATGTTGGCGGGGCGTTTTTTATCTGATTTCTCCCTCTGCCCAAAGTTGACAAATAAATATTCCCGTGTATAATATCGGCAGGACTTTAACTCAAAGAAAAAGGAGGCCAGATGGGTGACGAAAAGATCGTGGACCCGTTTAAAGGAATTACGGCTGTTGAAGCAATAGCAGATCATGAACGCGTGAAAAAAGAGATTGCCCTTAAAGCGGAAGAAGAGAAAAGACGGGCGGTAGAAGACAGAGAACGAAAAACCTTTGAGAACATCGATTTCGCGATCCGAAATGCCAATGAAAAGGGTGAGCGTTCCGCAATCGTGATGCAGCTGCAAAAAGAAGATAGCGAAGTGCGCAGCGTTCCAAACGCAATCGGCATTTTGTTTCTTGGCGGATTCGTAATCGCGTCAGCATTCACCACCTGTAAGTTTGCTAGCCCAATCTGGCTTTTTGGCGCAATCCCAACCTCTCTTCTAGTCGGGATCACGTCACTCTTATTGTGTCCTGAATCTTGGTTTGAAAGTCCGATC
>JBBTRE010000058.1:0-9646 GCA_038065375.1 Patescibacteria group bacterium
GCAAAACGATAGATCCAAATGGATCCAAGTGTTTCATCGGATTCAGAGTGAGTCGTCCCAAATTTTTCGCGGTCGGGTCGCCCAAGCGGTACGCGGCAAAACCGTGCGCCACCTCATGCGCCATAACTGAAAAAATCAGCACTACCAATTGGAAAACTAAAACCAGAAACTGATCCATCTCACCATTCTAACTTATTTTTTTACAACCGCAAAAGATCGGCGAAGATTTGCAAAACTTGTCCAAGTAGAGAGTCGTTGATATTTGAAGTAGTTGGAAGTGATTTTTCTAACGTTGGATATTGCTGTGGCTGTTGGGATTGAAGCTTGGATTGCTCCTCCATGTGTTGAAATTGCGCTCCAGATTTTACCGAATCGTGGGATTGTATGCGAGATTGTTCTTCTGAATGTTGCTGTTGCTGATTCTGTTGGTATTGGAGTTTTGATTGCTCCTCGCTGTGAGATTGCAGACGAGATTGCTCTTCTGAGTGCTGCTGCTGTTGATTCTGTTGATACTGCAGGTTGGATTTTTCCGAACTATGAGATTGTAGACGAGACTGCTCTTCTGAATGCTGGAATTGCAATCCAGATTTTACCGAATCGTGGGATTGTGAACCCTGGCCCCCTCCGCCCGGTGGAGCAAATTGTTTGCACTCGTCTGGATGACTTTCGCAATAAGCCTGGCATTCTGCTGGGTTTGTACAGCCCCCTGGGCCACCGCCGGTACCTTGTTGGCCAGACCCCCGGCATTCATCTGGATTTTCTTTGGTGCCACAACGAATAGGGCCGCCTGGAAATCCGCCTTGGCCACCCCCTTGTTGAAACTGACTGGATATTTTTTCGTCGTGCTGGCGGGAAAATTCCTCATTGTGTTCTCCACGAGACGCGCCAGGTCCGCCCTCACTTTGCCGCCCCTGAAAGGCAGATCGGAAACATTCGCTCATTTGCTGCTCAATCCCACGAGTAGGAAACTTACCTTCCATAATGCCTAGTTTTGCCAAACACTCCTTTACCTCCGGCGGCGCCTGGTCCATCGCGTTCTGAAATTGTTGTTCGCCTTCTTTCGCTGATCTTAGTTCTTCTTCTGAAATTAACCCGTGTTCCTTGGCGAACGCGAAGCAAACTTCCCGATTATCCGGATTTTGGCAAACAGATTCACATTCATTCTTACCCTTGCAGCCGCCAGGCCCCTTACCGCCGGTTTTCCTAGCCATCTCTGCCTCCTTCTTGTTCATTAATCCGTGTTCTTCGGCAAATGCTAAGCATTGCTCAAAATTACTCCCATCCTGGCAAAAAGATTCACATTGCGCCCGGCCACGACACCCTCCCGGTCCCTTCCCGCCGGTTTTTTTCACCATCGCTAACTCTTCTTGGCTCATAAATCCCGCCCCCTCGGCAAAGGCGATACATTCTTCAAAGTGACCTTCAGCTTCACAGTAGGTTTCACACTGCGTTTTATTTTTACAACCACCGGGAGACCGGCCTTGCGCCATAAATTCCATAGCTTTTCTTGCCTGTTTCAATTCCTCCGGAGGTAAA
Source organism: Patescibacteria group bacterium (assembly GCA_038065375.1). Taxonomy (GTDB): domain Bacteria; phylum Patescibacteriota; class Minisyncoccia; order UBA6257; family WO2-44-18; genus JAUSKF01. The sequence continues at coordinate 1,537 of JBBTRE010000058.1, forward strand.
AAGCCTGCTTTTTCGGCAAAAGCTAAACATTCCTCAATATGATCACCACCAGAACAATATGCTTCACATTCATTCTTGTTTTTGCAGCCACCGGGGAGTGTACCTCCTTGCGACAAAACTGATTGGACTTTCTTGGCTTCTTCAAAGTCTTTTTGGCTCATCAGCTGGTGTTTTTCCGCGAAAGCCAAACACTCATTCATTCTGCTCGTCTCATTGCAATAAGCCTCACAGGATTTCTGGTCTTTACATCCTCCCGGACCGCCGTTCTTTAGCGCCTGCGCCAATTCTTCCAACTCTCCCTCCGATTGATCTGCTAAATTTTCTTCCAAAAGACCGTGCTGCTTCGCAAAAGCAAAACATTGGGAATAATTATCCGGCTTGTCGCAATAAGTTCTGCAAATCGCTTCACTGCCGCAATTACCTAATTCTTTTACGGGATATTTGATATCTTCTTTGGTTGGCGCTTCGGCAGTTGGTATTACCGCGCTCTCTGTAGTCTTTGACGAAGGAGCGGGCGTTGGCGCTGGGATGGGCTCGGATTTTGGTTGGTTCATTAAAATTCCCCTACCGGCGCCGTTGACTAATGGTTTAATTTCAAATTCGGCAATATTTTTTTTACAATCGGTTATAGTCACCTTCATCGCCGGATCAAAATCACTCGGATCAACAAAGGTCACGTTTTCACTGGAGAATTTAGTCGGACACTTTAACTCCCCGCCATATCGAGACCCCTGCGTAGGTTGGAAACTAAATTCCTGGATACCATCAGAATCGCTGATGGAAATAGTAAACAGGCCATTATCAACCTGTTTTTTTACAGAAACCGCGGAATTTAAATTAGTTTGCGCTTGAGCAACCATGCTATAAGAAACAGCTAAACCGGTTAAAACCAGCACCGTGGAAACTAGTAACGCCAAGGATTGTTTAGACATATTGATTAGAATGGATTTTTATAAGTCTTACTAAACGGATTGGTCTGCTCAGCTGGATTAACAATTGGAAGCTGATCGGCAGGGTTTCCTGATGAAGTAATGGTCGGCAGGGTCCCAGTCTGTGACACTTTATCCAATGCTTCATTTGCCTTCTCTCCAGAAGTCTTAGAAAAATTATTCCAAACAAAATAGCCGACTATCACGGCAATCACCACGGCTAAAATAATGATCGCCGTAATCAGCGTTGGTTTTTTGGCTGTGGAATCCCCATCCATTCTATAATTATATAAAAATTTCCCGGTTAGGGGAAATTTTAAATGTGTATAACCCCGTTGTTTAACGGATGTTGCTAATAGAATTTTTGACCGTGTCGTGTTTGGTTTTCAATATGTTACTCAAGGCGCTGAATCTCTGCATTTGCTGTTCCATCACGGTCTGCATCTTGATGAAACGCAGGTCGCTTTGATTGTGCTGGAAAACGTATTTCACGTCGGAACCAAAATTATCAGCGTCATCTTTGGCGAACATCAGCCACCACGGGTGGCCTTGGGCGACATTTCCTTTATCGTCCACCGTGAAGGCGTGATAATAAGCCACCGGAATGAAGCCAAATAATTTTGCCGGACGGCGATAAGTCATTTCTATCTTGTCGGGAGCGATAGTAATAGAACCAATATTTTCGTCAGCTTCAGCGGTCGCTTTCACATTTTTCTCTATTCCGACTATCGCCTCTTTTTTCTCTACATCCCAGCCGCGGACGATTACTGTGGCCTCGCGCTTGTTGACGGTCGGAAGCAGTCTTGGCAGATTTCCGGACTCATTGGGATCATTGTCGGATGAAATCATATTTTTGATGTTGGAGTGGCTGGTGTTGATTGTAGCCGGGGCCGCTCCACCAGATTGAGAATTGAATTTTTCCAGCTCCGCTTTTCCGCCTACAACTTGCAGATCTGGAACTCCATCCTGATCAACGTCTCCAATTATCACTCCCCTTGCGTCAATTTGCACCGGATCGGAGGAGCTGTCCCTCAAATCATATTGAACCGGAATCACTTCTGTCGCTCCGGCGAAAGTTGGTAATAAAAACGACGCGGCAGCCCCAGCAGCTAATAAATAGTTTATTTTGTTCATCTTTCGATTATATCAGATAGCGTCGTTGTTATCACGCGCGAAAACCGCTGACCACTTGGAGGTCAGCTCAATAATAGCTGTGTCGGGCTATTTTTTAATCCGATTCCACAAGTAAACAACCAATAGCGCTAAAACTGCCCAGACAAGAAGAATGGTCACCCAAAAAACAAAGCCCAAGCCTCCATAAGCCCAACCGTTCATCATCTGCATCATGTTGTACATATTTTTTATTATAGCACTTTTTATTTAATGACTATGATCGGCCGCGTCATAAGTGCCGGAAAGTACTGCCGGATTTTCTTCCCCAGTCACTTCCAAAATTCCCCAAGCTCCCCGCTCGATTCTTGCTAATGCGTGATCCACAAAAGGATATTTACCCGGAACGTTGAGAAGTGATTCCGTTATTGCCGCTCCCCCGGCCGGCACTATTGTTGTTTGGACGTTCTTGAATAGCGCCCCTCCGATTGAAGCTTCCGGATAAACAGTGTCAAATATTTCTCCGATGATATGGAAAGAAGAAATCAGATTCACTCCACCGTTACCAACGAAGAATCTAACTCGGTCCCCCACCTTCGCCTTGACGTTGGTAGTCAACGCCGAGGGCTTGCCGTTGAAAACTATATATTCCGGGCGCCCATTCAACATTTTTACCGCGTCAAAAATTTGCAATCCTTTTTTGCCGATGTCGCCTGTCGTGTAGAGCTCGCCCTGCATCACATAAAATTCTTTATCAACCCTTGTTAAGCCACCTATCGGCTCAACCAGAATCAAACCATACATACCGTGTGTATCGTGCGTTGCGACATTTGGATGAGCGCAATGATAAACATATAGCCCTGGATTTAATGCTTGGAAAGTAAAAGTTTTTGTCTCGCCCGGATCAACATTAGTCAGAACGGCGCCACCTCCCGGACCGTTCACCGCGTGCAAATCAATGTTGTGAGCATGAACACTGGACGGATCGTTAGTCAGAGTCAGCTCAACCTCGTCCCCTTCGCGAACGCGTAAAAACGGACCCGGAACCGTTCCGTTGAATGTCCAGTAGTTTACGAAAGTACCGGGTGCGACTTCCGCTATCACTTCTTTAGTGGTTAGGTTAATTTTCACCTTTTCCGGATAGGTTCGTTCAATTGGAGGAGGAATATCATTCGGATTGCGGGCTATGTTTTCCACTTTTTCCATCTTGGAAAAATTTTTTAGGAAGGCAAAGGCGCTTTTGAAGGGCAGAGCCGGGCCATCAGACGGCCCAAAGGTGGTGAGGAAAGCGGGATACTCAAAGGCCTTGGGAAATATTTTTGGCCCAAACATAATCGCTACGAGACCGACAACGGCTACAATGCCAAAGACCGCTATTTCGGTCCGGTAATATTTCTTCAGCAGTAGAAAGGCCGCGACGCTGGCAAGGATCGTTAGAATCAACCAGCCCCAAAGATACACCATCACGAACTCAACCAAAGTTAGAAATGCCATATTTATTCAGTGAAAAATTTTGTTTTTTCGCCTTTCGACAAGGCGTAGATTGTTAACGGACCGGACTTTACGCCGCCCATTCCGGGAGACCCAGCCGGCATTTCCGGTAAGGCGATGCCGTCAATCTCCGGTTTTTCTGCAAGCATTTTATTGATTGCCGCAACCGGCACGTGGCCTTCAACGGCATAGCCTTCCACGACGGAAGTGTGACAACTTTCCATATCGGCTGGTATCTGAAACTTTTTCTTTAATTCCGTACGATTTGTTGTTTCTACGACCGTAACCTTAAAATTGTTTTTTCTTAGGTAGGTGATATATCCCACGCAGCACCCGCAAGTGGGAGATTTATAGACGGTTATGCTTTGTCCGGATGAAGGACGGGGCGCCAGGAGAACAAAAGCCGATACTACTATCAGTATAGCGCCTAGGCCCAACAAGAATGATTTTTTGTTCATCTGATTTCAATTTAAAAATGCCCGCTCGACTGAAGCGGGCATTGATTTGTAATGCAAGCAACGCGGAAATTCCGCGCCAATCAATACCCTAAAGACAGATGGGGGTCACGTTTCTCATGCAAAGTAAGCCAATCAAAAAACTTCAGCCGGGAAACGCTCGGTATTTCTATCCGAAAATTGGCATATCTTTTTGTCGGAACTTGGAGCGCTAGACTATTTTTAATTACAAAAAGGAAAAGCAGAATGCTGGTCGCAAAAAGCCAACTCATTAATCCGGCGCTGTTTGGCACTTGCCAAAAATCCCTTAATCCGGAAATACGGTGGAAGGTGGATGCCCAGAAATTTCCTTCTGCCGGGCAGGCCGATTCCGACATCATGGAAATCGGACAGCGTCCGTTGGATGCCGTGTGATCTGTTTCGGTGATAAAGAAACTAGCCGCCAAGGTTAAACTCAGGGCGAATAGGATAAAAATTGATAGCGTTTTAGTCACCTTTTCAATATATATCACAAATGTTTCTTCTTCAATAAGATCGCGTTGAGAGCGACAATCACGGTGCTTAGCGACATCAGCAGCGCTGCGACCGCAGGCTGCAGCAGGATTCCTTGGCCGGCGAGTACGCCGGCGGCTAGCGGCATAGCGACGACATTATATCCGGTAGCCCAAAAAAGATTTTGGATCATTTTTGAATAAGTTAATTTAGAGAGCCGAATTATTTTCACGATATCCCGGGGATCGTTTTTCATGAGGATAATTCCGGCGGATTCTATCGCGACATTAGTTCCGGCGCCGATCGCGATTCCTAGATCAGCTTGGGTAAGGGCGGGCGCGTCGTTGATGCCGTCTCCCACCATCCCGACCCTCAATCCCCTTTCCTGGAGCAACTTCACTTTAGCGCTTTTTTCTTGCGGTAAGACGCGGGCAAAATATTCATCTATGCCGAGTTCTCCGGAAACCCATTTGGCGACATTCTCGCTGTCTCCGGTGATCATCGCGGTTTTGATGTTTAGTTTTTTAAGCGCCGCGACAGCTTCCCGGGATTCTTCGCGGATCAGATCGGCGAGCGCGATCGCGCCAAGAACAGTAGAACCCTCAAGGACATAAATAACGGTTTTTCCTTTTGAACCCTCATCCGCGAGCTTATTTTTCAAATCTCCAGGCAGAGCCGCTTTAGCATATTCCAGCATCGCTTCGCCGCCCACCAGAATTTCCCGACCGTCCAAAACTCCTTTCACGCCCCGACCGGCAATCCTTTCAAAATTATTGACGCTACTCAGCCGGATTTTTTTCTCATTCGCCCTCTGAACTATCGCTTTTGAAATAAAGTGCTCCGACCGGGCATCTACCGCCGCCGCCAGCCGTAAAACTTCCTTTTCGTCCACCGCGCCGATCGCCCAGATGTCCGTCACCCCATATTCACCTTTCGTGAGAGTGCCGGTTTTATCAAAAAGAATCACATCAACAGACCGCGCAGATTCCAAAGCGATTCTTTGCTTGACCAAGAAACCGTTTCGCGCCGCCAACGTAGTAGATATAGAAGCGACCAGCGGGACGGCGAGTCCTAGAGCGTGCGGACAGGCAATCACCAGCACGGCTACCAATCTACCGACCGCGAAACCAAGATCGCCGTTGACCAGCATCCAGGCCGTGAAGGTGATAATTCCGCCGGACACGGCGATCAGTGTGAGATAAAACGCCGCGCGGTCGGAAAGTATCTGTAGCCGGGATTTAGAGGCCTGAGCTTCCGCCACTAATCTCATCACTCCGGAAAGAAAAGTCGCCTCTCCGATTTTGGTAACTGTAATTTTCAAAAATCCGTCGCCATTGACCGTGCCGGCAATTACTTCGCTATTCGGCTTTTTAGAAACCGGGGCGGATTCGCCGGTGATCATTGATTCATTGACCTCCGCTTGTCCTTCACTCACCACGCCATCGGCTGGAATTCTTCCTCCGGGCCGCACCGACACAATGTCGCCAATCTTCAGTTCAGCAATTGGCACAATCTTTCCATCCGAAAGTTCCGCGGTGTCCGGCAGAAGCTTGGAAAGTTCCTTTAGCGCCCCTTGCGCGCTACTAACCGAACGCATCTCCAGCCAATGTCCGAGTAGCATCACCGTTATCAAGGTCGTCAGTTCCCAAAAGAGTGTTTCTCCACCGAAGAAAGTTGAAAACACGCTGTAGGCGTAGGCGGTAGAGATCGCGATCGCGATCAACGTCATCATGCCCGGTAGTCGCGACTTTAGTTCTCGCGTGGCGCCCTTGATGAATACCCAACCGCCGTAGAAAAATACAATCGTCCCGAGCGCGAATGGCGCGTATTGAGAGCCCGGGAATGTCCAAGAGGAAAAGTTCAATGCCACTACCGGGATAGTGAGCAGTAGACTCACCCAGAATTTTTGTAAAAAAGCGGTGGTATTGTGACCGGCGTGCTTGTCCGGGCCCTGCTTTCCATGATTAGCGCGCCGTCCTTCTTGGACAGGAATTAAATTCATTCCACATTCCGGACAAATTCCTGGTTGCTCTCGTACGACTTCCGGATGCATCGGGCAGGTGTATTTCATATTCAAAGTTTAGAACTATTATTGAAAAAAACAAAAAACCGCCCCATGCATTTCTGCACGAGGCGGGCTACTTACTTCTTCATCATCTCCATCAGCTGAGCGGTGGTGATCAGCTCAAACGGGACGCCGACTGCCGCGCTGTACTTCGCCAGATGGTCGCCTCGCGCCCAGCCGCGATCGCAGACGTACACCTTGCCGCGGCCGATCACATACACCGCCTTTTCGGCGACGTACTGCTGGCCCGGTTCGTGCTCACTCGCGCTGGTAAGGCAGTGGGCCCCGAGATATCCCCGGTGTTCGGTGACGAACTTCCAGAAGGAGTCTTGTTCGCCCATCGTGATGAACAGCTCGCCCTCCTCCAGTTCGGCGGCGATCCTCTGCAGGTCACCCGTATTCAGATCGCCGTAGCCGAGCTTCTCACCCTGCTTGTTGTACCAGCCAGCGTTGTGGCCGAACTCGCCCTGATGCCTCAGCTGGCCATGGCGGAGACTGAACAGTGGCTGCTGACCCGCCACTCTCACTTCCGGTCGATACATCCCCTTCGTGAGTCGGTTCATCGTTGTTTCCTTTCGGGTTAGTGGTTGCTAGACAATCTTCATCCAGCCCGTACGGGTCCTCGTGCAAAAGAAGCCCTCCACCTTCGTTGCCTTGTGTGGCCCTTCGTTGCAATCCCACCCTTGAAACATCCAGCTTTCTCCATTCCCGGATTCTCGCTCCAAAGCGGAAATGATAACCTTTCTGAAGGTCCCTATCTCAATTGCTCCGGCGACGAATTCCTGAACCTCGAAATCCACCGTGGCGCTGTCGGAGTTCTTCGCGAACAGCGCCATCATCACGTCGAACTTCGACGGTCCATTTACTATCTTTAGACGCGACGATGCCATACGGCACCTCCTCTCAAAGAACTAAATCCAGTTTAGGCCGGATTTTTCGCCTTTTATCCCTTCAGGGACAACCCACCCATACGGGCAGGAATTAAAGGCATTTTAGCATATTTGTACCAAAAAGTCAAGTAAAAGAAAAAGCCCCTAACCGGGGCTGTTCTTTTTTAATCCGAGAGTGACCGAACAAAGACTTTCAAACATCGCGGCCGTCGGAGTGGGATTTACTCTGCCTCGGTCGTCGGGGTGTTTATGTTGGAGTTGGTCGGAAAAATGCTTTTCCAAAATTTCCAAAACTTCCACCACTTTTCCTTTATCGCAGGCGTGCAGGAGAACGTTAGCTACGTCGTAACCCATATTCGGGTAGTAATTTTCAAAGACGCGTAGCGCCCGCGCATAGTTGTCGCCGAGCTTTTTTTCCAGTAATGATTGGAAATCTACCCACGTAATTTTCACCAGCAATCTCCCAAAAGGACTGCTAATAATTTAGCTAATCAAAAATCGGCTGTCAATTTCTATCGGTGAAATTTCGTGCGGCGGGAGGCGGAGGGGCCGAAAGAGCCACCGGGATGAGGGCGAGAAGGGCCGCGATTCTGGTGAGGACCACGGCTAAAGCCGGGTTTTCAGCTGGTCGAGTGAGCTCCGCCAAAACTGGGGCGAGCTCCACCAGCCTCGCCAGCT